>CAYQYM010000173.1:0-5642 GCA_964421715.1 uncultured Acidipila sp. | reverse complement strand
GCGCGGCGCACACGCACATGCGCGGCCGCGCGGTCCTGCAGGAGATCGAGCGCGGCGGCAGCGATGAATTCATTGTCGCGAGCGATCTGATGCGCAAGATCAGGCCTGAGCATCGCGCCGTGCTCTATGTTGCAACGCTGTTGCACGATATCGCCAAGGGCCGGCCCGAGGATCACTCGATAGCCGGCGCCAAGGTCGCCCGCCGGCTGTGTCCGCGGCTTGGCTTCAACACCGCCGACACGGAACTGACGGCCTGGCTGATCGAACAGCACCTGACCATGTCCACGGTCGCGCAATCGCGCGACCTGTCGGACCGCAAGACCATCGAGAATTTCGCCGCCGTGGTTCAGTCGGTCGAGCAGATGAAGCTGCTTACGATCCTTACCACGGCCGACATCCGCGGCGTCCGCCCGGGCGTGTGGAACGCAGGCGAGTGGCTGCGGGGGCAGGGGGTGGGCGCGGTGGCGACCGTCGCCGCAAGCAAACTGGCAGTAACACGCGCGAGTGCAGAGCGATGGAGCCCACGGTGGATGCCCTGTAGACTGCACCTGCTGGAGCAGGCGGCCAGTGAGCGCGTGCTGGCGCTGGCAGGCGGAACCCGCGGGCCGAGGCTGCCGGCAGTTTTGCGCGTGAGCGGGGACGACGCGGCGATGCTGACGGCGATGCTGACGGGCGACCGAACCTACCTGCACCATCGCATTCGCGTGGGGTTTGAACGCACGGGATCGTTCCACCTGCTGGTGGTGTCAGGCATGCACCTGGCCATCTTTGCGGGGCTGGTGTTTTTTGCAGCGGACAAGCTGCGCGTGCCGCGCGCGTGGGCGACGGCTGCGACCATCCTGCTTTCGCTCGGCTATGCGCTGTTTACCGGGTTTGGGCAGCCTGTCCAGCGCTCGTTCTGGATGGTGACGCTCTACCTCGCGGGGCGGCTGCTGTGGCGTGAGCGCAGCGCGCTGAATGCTGCAGGGTTCGCGGCGCTTGTACTGATGGCGGCGAACCCGCGCGCGCTGCTTGAGGCGAGCTTCCAGATGACGCTGCTCACAGTGATTGCAATTGCAGGTGTGGCCGCGCCACTGATGGAACGCAGTTTTGGGCCGCTGCTGCACGGGCTGAGCCACCTGGGGGCAGTGGAGCGAGATGCGGCGCTGAGGCCGCGCGTGGCGCAGATGCGGGTGACGCTGCGGATGGCGGCCGCAGTGCTGCAGCCGCTGACCGGGAGATGGATCGCGTGGACGGTGCTGCCGTTCGTGCTGCGCGTGCTGCTGCGCACGGCCGAGCTGCTGGTCATATCAGCCACGGTGGAGCTGGTGATGGCGATGCCGATGGCGATGTACTTTCATCGCGTGACGACGGTGGCTCTGCCGGTGAATGTGCTGATTGTGCCGCTGCTGGGCGTGCTGCTGCCGCTCGGAATGTTGACGCTTGCAGCAGCGTTGGCCGCGCCCGCGGTGGTGTGGGCGCCTGCCGCCCTGACGGCAGCCGTGCTGCACGTGGTGGTGTGGGTGATCGGCGTGTTCGGCACAATGCGTTTGGGCGACCTGCGCACACCGGGTCCGCGTGCTGTGCAGGCTGCGCTCTGGATGCTGCTGGTGTGCGCGGCAATGGCGGCGGCGCGCGCGCGGCGGTTTGCACTGCCGATGGCGGCTGCGGCGCTGGCGCTGGGGATGACGGTGGTGTTGCTGCCGCTGCGTCCCGCGCAGGCGAAGGGCGTGATGGCGGTGACGGCGATCGACGTGGGGCAAGGCGATGCGATGCTGCTGACGATGCCCGATGGGCGCACGCTGCTGGTGGACGCGGGCGGCATTGCGGGCGCAGCGGAGGACAGTGGCTTCGATATCGGCGAGGATGTGGTGTCGCCGGTGCTGTGGGCGGCGGGAATTCGGCGGCTGGATGCGGTGGCGATTACGCATGCGCATGCGGACCACATTGGCGGCATGCCCGCGGTGATGGCTAACTTCAGGCCGCGCGAGCTGTGGGTGGGCACGAATCCGAGTTCTCCTGCTTATGACCGGCTGCTGCGCGAGGCTGCTGCGCTGGGGGTTCGCGTGCGCGGGCACCATGCGGGCGAGGTGTTTTCCTATGGCGGGGCAGAGTTCGCGGTGCTGGCTCCGGGGGCAGATTACCGGCCGGACAAGGAGCCGGGCAACAACGATTCACTGGTGATGCGCGTGGCGAACGGCGGCACGTCTGTGCTTCTGGAGGGCGATGCGGAGGCGCCAAGCGAAGGGCGGATGGTGGCTGGGGGCGGTTTGCATGCGGACGTGCTGAAAGTGGGGCATCACGGAAGCCGCAGCTCGACGACCCCGGAGTTCCTGGCGGCAGTAAAACCTGCATGGGCCCTGATCAGCGTGGGGCGACGAAACCTTTACGGGCATCCGCGGCGCGAGGTGCTGGAGAGGCTGGAGAGCGCACACGTGCGCACGTGGCGCACGGATTTGACCGGGGCTGCAACGTTTTACCTCGATGGGCGCAGGGTATGGAGCGAGCCACGCCGGTGATGGTGAGGCCGCCGTGGGAGTTCTCCCGGGCGATGGAGACGAGTGCCCGGTTGGAAACCTCACGAGCGCTGGCGTGGACGGGTTGAGCCCCAATGCGCGGCCCAAGTCCACGCGACCTCTCCTGGCCAGGCTTGTGAGGCAGAGTTGCTGCTCGTGCAGGCGGCCAGGCTGCGAGGTGAGCGGCAAGGATGCAGCCGCTACATGGCCTGGGATGCCTTGTGCGAGTGCAGGCGAAGCCCTCGTTCGAAGGGAATGATGTTTGACGCCGACGGCCGGGGGCTGGAGGACTCGCACGCAATCGCAGTCAGCTGGATTACCGTGCTGCCGCTTCTCTGGGAGTTTCTCCGCAGGATGCTGAGCGTAGCCATCGCCAGGACGGGAGGCTTGCGGCGGTCGAACGCCCGGCCCACGAACCAGAACCAGGCGAAGGCGACTGCGTAAATTGCAGCCAGAATTTCAAAGAATATCCACACAACGAACTCCTGGGGGAGAAAGGTAGTGCACGGGTGCAAGTCACACCGCAGCAGAGCATACGCCCATGTGTGAACATTTGGCTAGGGTTTATGCGGGGTTCAAAGCGGTTTTTGGGGGAGTGAATTTTCTCGCCGGCGGAGTATGACGGGGTAGCGGAAGGAGGGAGATCTCAGCTCCTGCTCTTTTTGCCGGGCCTGCGGGGCCCTGCCGGATTGGGTTGGTTGGTGGCGAGAAACGTCCGCCCTCGCCTGGCTGTGGGCAGCCTGCAGCAGAGGAATGAAAGGGGGCGGGCCGGGTCTGGTATGCGCCTCCCCCATCCTGTGCCGCGGGCGTAATCAGGCGTTGACGGGCTCAAGGAGGCGTGACCAGCGACGTTCCCTGCGGCTCTCGTAAGCACTCTTATGGAACGCGTAGCCGGCGATGAGCGGCACGGCGAGCGTGGCCTCGCTGTAGACCATCTGCTCGAAGGTGGTGTCCACCTTGCCCCAGGAGCTGGCCTCCTTGAGCGTACTCGAGGAGAGCGCACCATCACGTACATCGGCCACGGTGACCTGGATGGCGTATTTGTGCATGGGCGCATCGGTCCCGAGAATCTCGGCGGCCACGACAATGTCCTGCGCGAAGTTCTTGGGCACGCCGCCGCCGAGCATCAGCAGTCCGGTGGTCGGATTGGCAATCTTGAGCTGGGTGAGCTCGTAGAAGTCCTTGGCGGAGTCAAGCGAGACCTTGGGCTTGTCGCCGCGCTTATGCTGGTGCGCGACGAGGCCGAAGCCCGCCGAGCAATCGCTGAAGGCAGGGACGAAGATCGGGACGTCCCTCTGGTAGGCGGCGTAGATGATGGAATCGACCCCGCCTTTTTCGGGGGTCTTGCCCTCGTGCTCGAGGTAGGCACCCATGGCGCGGATGAACTCACGCGAGCTGTAAGGGCGCGGGGCGAGCGAGTCGGCAATCTTCTCGCAGGTCTCGTCGCAGATGCGAAGCTCTTCCTCGTCGATGAGGGTGTCGTAGATGCGGTCGATCATCAGCTCGCGGAGGGTGGCGTCCTCGGTGCCCTGCTTGTAGAGCTCGTCGGCGATGTAGTGCTTAAAGCCGAGCGCCTCGAAGAAGTCCTGGTCCACGATGTTGGCGCCGGTGGAAACGATGGCGTCCACCATGTTGTGGCGCAGCATATCGATGACGACCTGCTTGAGGCCGGCGGAGACGAGGGAGCCGGCGAGGCAGAGGATGACGCCGCAGTCCTGGTCGCGGAGCATGCGTTCAAAGATGGAGGCGGCCCGGGCGAGGTCACGGGAGGAGTAGGCCATCTGCTGCATGGCGTCGACCAGCGCGACCACGTTGTGGCGCTTGATGTCTACGTGCTGGATGGTGTTCTGAAGGAGTTCCTGTTTCGTTGGCATGGCCTGTTCAGGATATCAATGAATGCGGGCGGGCAGTATTAATTTCAGGCAGCTCCGGCCCGTTCAACAGGGATAGACAAAGAGCGGTTATACTGCGCATCGATGAACCGTTCCAGCAGGTATTTACGCACGGCGGCCGCGCTCAGTCTGCTGTCGCTGATGGCCGCTCCGCCGAGCTTCGGCTGGGGCAACGAGGGGCACCGGATGATCAACCGGCTTGCGGCGGAGGGGCTGCCGTCCGATGTGCCGGAGTTTCTGCGCGTGCCGCAGGCGGTGAACGAGATGGAGTACCTGGGGCCGGAGCCGGATCGCTGGCGCTCGCCCGCTGAGCCCGAGCTCAGCGCAGAGAATGCGCCGGATCACTACATCGACCTGGAGCTGGCCGATGCGATCGGCACGCTGCCGCGGCGGCGCTATGACTACATCGCCGCGCTGACGGCGGCGGGCGCGGCGCACCCGGAGCGCGCGCGCGAGCTGAACCCGACGCATGTGGGCTTTCAGCCCTACATCACCAACGAGGTGTGGGAGCGGCTGAAGGCGGCCATGCGCACCTATCGCGAGCTGAGCGCAAAGCACGAGGACACAAAACCGGTGGAGGCGGCGATCGTCTTCTATGCCGGATGGCTGGGGCACTACGTGGGGGACGGCGCGCAGCCGCTGCACGTGACGGTGAACTACAACGGCTGGGCATCCGGCACGAATCCGAACGGCTACACGACGGCGCACGACATTCACTGGCAGTTTGAAGGCGCATTTGTTGCGGCCAGTGTAAAGGCGGCGGAGGTGAAGGCGCAGATGAAGCCGGTCGCGGAGGTGAAGGACGAGTGGAGCGAGTACCTCGGCTACCTGCAGCACTCGGGCACGCTGGTGGAACGGGTGTACCAACTGGAGAAGGCCGGCGGATTTACCGGGACGGGGTCAGCCGAATCGCGCGCGTTTACGGCGGAGCGGCTGGCTGCCGGCGCGAGCATGCTGCGGGACATGATTTACAGTGCGTGGGTGGACAGCGCGCAGCCGGTGCCGGTGGAGGGCGAGAAGAAGGAAGGTGTGAAGAGCTGAGCGAGTCAGGGGCGTCCTGCTGGCTTCCACTGCGGCTTCCAGTTTGTGTCGGCGAGCCAGACGATGGGGCGGACCATCGACTGGATGACGCCGGTCATGTAGGGCAGGTCCACGCGGGAGAGTTCGTCGCTGGGCTGGTGGTAGTCCTTGTGCAGGTTGAAGCTTGATACCGTATGCGCCACGATGCCCTGTTTCGCCAGCGCGAGGTTATCAG
>CAYQYM010000172.1:0-5646 GCA_964421715.1 uncultured Acidipila sp. | reverse complement strand
ACCTGAAGAAGACCCACCGCCGCAACCAGAAGAACTGGAAGCGGCTGCTCGACCAGGTCAAGAGCGACTCAGACTGACTTGCTGAGGTGCAGAGGATTCAGGTTCGGCCCCGTGCGCTTCTCAGGGCAAGCTGGCTCCACTTCAGGTGGACATGCGGCCGCTCCAACGTGAATCTCATGCATATCTCCGCAGCATCCCGAGCACGCGGCCCTGGATGGCGACCTGGTTGGCCGGCACGTAGATCGGGTCCATTTCGACGTTCGAGGGCTGCAGGCGAACCATCGGCCCTTCAATGTAGTAGCGCTTCAGCGTGGCCTCATGACCGCGCACCAGCGCCACCACAATTTCTCCCTCGCGCGCCGTCCGCGTCCGCTCCACCAGTACGTAGTCGCCGTCCACGATGTGCTCGTCGCGCATCGAGTCTCCGCGCACCTGCAGGGCAAATACGTCGCGATTGCCCGTAATATCGCTGATTGAAATGCTCTCGGCATGCTCTACCGCTTCAACCGGCAGTCCCGCGGCGATGCGGCCCATCAGCGGCAGCTTTTCCGCCGAACGCTGGCGCGAAGCCCGTTGCGGCAGCACGTCAATCGAGCGGCTGCGGTTGTGGCCGCGTTGCAGCAGGCCCTTGTTCTGCAGGTTGGTGATGTGCTTGTGAACGGTGGCCAGGGACTTAAGCGCAAGTCCGCGTGCAATCTCCTCAAAGGAAGGGGAATAGCCGTTCCGTTCCACAAAGCTCGACACAAAATCGAGCACCTCTTTTTGGCGCCTCGTGACTGCCATGGCAGCATTATAGAGAAGAAAAGGCGAATTTTTGAAAGTATTTCTGCCTCCTTTGCGGGCGCTGGCCGGCACTGCATCTTTCCCTGTTGCTGCTTGCGGTGCCGGCTCTAAGGGCACTTCCTGCAGGGCGACTCCTGCCGCGCGGGACGCGATATACTTTTATGGTGACTGCACCGTTACTGGACACTGCCACTCCTGCGCGTGATACGACCGCCAAGCGCGTTCTGCTGCTCAAGCCTCGCGGTTTCTGCGCGGGCGTGGTGCGCGCCATTGACATTGTGCGCATTGCGCTGGAGACCTTTGGCGCACCTATCTACGTGCGCAAGGAGATCGTGCACAACCGGTTTGTGGTGAACGAGCTGGCAGCCAAGGGTGCCATCTTCGTGGACGACATCGACCAGGTTCCCGAGGGGATGCGCGTCATTTACAGCGCGCACGGCGTCTCCCCTGCGGTGCGCCAGCAGAGCAAGGACCGCAAGCTGAAGGTGATCGACGCGACCTGCCCGCTGGTGACGAAGGTGCATGTGGAGGCGGTCAAGTTCGCGCGGCAGGGTTACTCGCTGGTGCTGGTCGGCCATCGCGACCACGACGAGATCGAGGGCACCTTCGGCGAGGCTCCTGAAGTTACCCAGGTTGTCTCAAACGTGGAAGAAGTGCAGGCGCTCGAGGTGCCGGACCCGGAGCGAGTGGCCTACCTCACGCAGACCACGCTTTCGCTCGATGAGGCGCGGGATATTATCCAGGCGCTCAAAGCAAAGTACCCGGCCATCGTGGGGCCGCATTCGCAGGACATCTGCTACGCGACCGAGAACCGCCAGGTGGCGGTCAAAAATGTTGCGCATCACGCGGACCTTCTGCTGGTGGTGGGCTCGAACAACAGCTCGAATTCGAACCGACTGGTCGAGGTCTCCCGCAACCTGAACACGCAAAGCTACTTGATTGACAACTCCGACGCAATCAACGCGGCTTGGCTGGAGGGCGTCTCGACGGTCGCAGTTACCGCCGGCGCCTCCGCACCCGAGGTGCTGGTCGAAGATGTCGTTGAATATTTGCGCCGAAGGGGCTTCGCGGCGGTCGAAGAGGTAGAGGTTATGCCAGAGAACGTTCGGTTCGGGCTGCCCCCGGAGATCGTGCAGGCGATTGCATCGGCTCCGGCGGCACCGGCCAACGCTTAGGCGCACATGAACAGATCACAGACGGAACCTCCGGCGGCACAGATCACTCCAAGATTCGGCCGCATCGATGCGCCGCTGGACAGGGTAGAGTCGGCCATTGCCAGGTCTCGCGAATACATCTTTTCCCGGCAGAGCGCAGACGGCTTCTGGTGCGGCGAACTCGAAGCCGATGCCATGCTCGAAGCCGATTATATTTTCGCGCATGTGCTGCTCGGCGGCATCGCTGCTGAGGACCGCATGGAACGCGCCTGGCGCGAGATTCTGCGCTACCAGAACGAGGATGGTGGCTGGTCGATTTACCCGGGCGGCCCTTCCAACATTAGTCTCTCGGTAAAGTGCTACTTCGCGGGCAAGCTCATGGGCCTGGGCCAGGACCATCCGGCACTGTCCAGTGCACGGGCCTGGATTCTGGCCAATGGCGGCGTAGTCGAGTGCAACACCTTTACCAAGATTTACCTCTGCTTCCTGGGTCAGTATGACTACGATGCCGTGCCGGCGATTCCGCCGGAGATCGTGCTGGCGCCGCGCTGGTTTTATTTCAATATCTACGAGATCTCATCCTGGTCCCGGGCCATTCTTGTGCCGCTCTCGATCGCCTACGCCAAGAAGCCGTTCAAGAAGATTCCGCCGGAACAGGGCATCGACGAGCTGTTCGTTGGCGGACGCGAAAACGCAGACCTGCACCTGCGCTGGGACCGCAAGCTGATGAGCTGGCGCAATTTCTTCCTCATCCTGGATCGGATGGTTCACTGGGCGGAGCGGGTTCACATCCGGCCGCTGCGCAGGCTCGCTCTCAAGCGGGCAGAGAGGTGGATGCTGGAGCGGTTCGAGATGTCAGACGGGCTGGGCGCGATCTACCCGGCCATGCTGAACGCGATCATCGCCCTCAAGTGCCTGGGCTACTCAGCGGACGACCCGCAGATGATGCGCGCCCTTGACGAGTTCGATAAGCTGGGCATTGAAGACGCTGGCATTCCCGATCTGCTGGAGCCGACCTTCCGCATGCAGCCTTGCATGTCTCCGGTGTGGGACACCGCCTACGCGGTCTACGCGCTAGGCGAATCCGGCGTACCGCGCACTGACCCTCGTCTGCTGAAGGCCGTGGACTGGATGCTGTCCAAGGAGGTTCGCCATCGGGGCGACTGGGCAGTGAAGGTGCGGAATACAGAGCCGGGCGGCTGGTACTTCGAGTTTAACAATGAGTTCTACCCCGATGTGGATGATTCGGCACAGGTTCTGCTCGCGCTCAATAAGGTGGATAATCCCCGGGAGCGCTACCAGTACGACGTTTCAAAGCGCGCCATCGAGTGGATCTTTGCCATGCAGTGCAAGAACGGCGGCTGGGCCAGCTTCGACAAAGACAACACGAAGATGATCTTCCAGTACATTCCGTTCGCGGACCACAATGCGATGCTGGACCCGCCGACGGTCGACATCACCGGGCGCGTGCTGGAGATGCTGGCCACCTACGGCTACACGCGCAAAGACCGTCGCGTGGAAAAGGCGATCAAGTTCATCTTCAGCGAGCAGGAGCCGGACGGAAGCTGGTTTGGCCGCTGGGGCGTGAACTACCTCTACGGCACGTTCCTCGTGCTGCGCGGGCTGGAGGCGATCGGCATCTGGAACCACGAGCCGCAGATTCAGCAGGCGGCCGAATGGATTCGCTCCGTGCAGAACGCCGACGGCGGCTGGGGTGAGACCTGCGGCAGCTATGATGACCCTGTGACACGCGGCATTGGCCCGAGCACGCCCTCGCAGACGGCCTGGGCTATCCTGGGCCTGCTCGCTGCCGGGGACACGCGAAGCGATTCGGTGGCCAAGGGCATTCGCTGGCTGCTGACGCGGCAACGGGCTGACGGCAGCTGGGATGAGAGCACCGGGGAGGGAACCTCACGGCAGGCACTTTATACGGGGACTGGTTTCCCACGCGTCTTCTATCTCGCCTACCATGAATACCGGAACTACTTCCCGCTGCTGGCGCTGGCCAACTACAAGCGCGCCATGGAGCGCGCAGCTTAGCAGCACGATCCAAGGAGGAACATGCCAGTACCCGTATCCCAGGCCTGGACCGTAGCAACCTACGTCCTTCGCCAGAAGCTGAAGGGACGCAAGCGCTATCCGCTGGTCACCATGCTGGAGCCGCTCTTTCGCTGCAACCTGGCGTGTGCCGGCTGCGGCAAGATCCAGTACCCGGCTCACATCCTCAAGCAGGAGCTCACGCCAGAGGAGTGCTTCCGCGCGGTTGAAGAGTCGGGCACGCCCATGGTCGCCATCCCCGGCGGTGAACCGCTGCTGCATCCTCAGATTGATAAGATCATCGAGGGGCTGGTCGCGCGCAAGAAGTACGTTTACATGTGTACGAATGCGTTGCTGCTCAAGGAAAAGCTGCACCTGTTCAAGCCAAGCAAGTACTTCTCTTTTTCCGTACACGTGGACGGACAGCGCGAGCACCACGATTTTTCCGTGTGCCGCGAAGGCGGCTACGACAAGGCGGTCGAGGGCATTCGCGCGGCGCTGGCGGCAGGCTTCCGCGTTACCACCAACACGACGCTCTTCGACGGCGCGGATCCAAATTCTGTGCGCGCCTTCTTTGACGAGATGATGGAGATCGGCGTCGAGGGCATGATGGTCGCCCCGGGCTACACCTACGAGAAGGCGCCCGACCAGAAGCACTTCCTGGGCCGCGCCCGCTCGCGCCGGCTCTTCCGCTCCATTCTGTCGAATCGCAAAAAGAGCTGGAAGTTCAACGCCAACCCGCTCTACCTCGAGTTCCTGATGGGAAAGCGCGACTTCCGCTGCACGCCCTGGGGCATGCCCACCTACTCGATCTTCGGCTGGCAGAAGCCCTGCTACCTTCTGCAGGACGGCTACGCCGACTCCTTCCAGGAGCTGCTGGACGCAACCGAGTGGTCCAACTATGGCACGGAGAGCGGCAACCCTAAGTGTGCGAATTGCATGGTGCACTCCGGCTACGAAGCCCCTGGAGTGGATTACGCCTTCAGCTCGCTGCGCGGACTGTGGGACATCACCAAGGCCACTTTCAACAGGAAGTATGAAGACAAGGGCGCGCTGGACCTGTTGAACCAGCCCGCGCCTTCGCACAGGAATCCCCTGGTGCAGATCGAAACGCACGTACACGCGAAGGATTCGGAAAAGGCGACCGTATGACGACCAGCGCAGACGAGATGGAACTCGCCGAGGGGCGCGATCGCGAACAACTTGAAGGATGGATTCCGTCCCTGGCCAGCGAAGAAGAGATCCGCAGCGCGCTTGAAAAGGCATTCGACTATCGTGGAGACGTAACGCTCACGCTGCGTGATGGCCGCGTGCTGAACGGCTACGTCTTCGACCGCAGGACGGGCAGCACGCTGGCCGACTCCACCGTGAGGCTTATCCCGGTGAACGAACGGACGAAGATGACGGTGCCCTACGCGGAGATAGCCGCCCTGACCTTCAGCGGGCGCGACACCGCCGCCGGCAAGACCTTCGAGGCGTGGGTGAAGAAGTACTGGGAGAAAAAGGCCGCCGGTGAGAAGAACATCGGTCTGCATCCCGAGGCGCTCGAGTAGCGCTCCTCCGGTGTAGGTTTATTGAGGCTGCTGCGGCGGCGGATTCGAGCCGAAGCCGCTGGTGCCGCCTGACGGTCCGGACCCTGCACCGAAGCCTCCACCGTACCCGCCGCCGAGCG
>CAYQYM010000171.1:0-5693 GCA_964421715.1 uncultured Acidipila sp. | reverse complement strand
CTCCTGCACCGCAGAGCCGATGTCGCCGAGCGTCGCACCCGGCTTGACCGCTTCGATGCCGCGCTCCAGCGAGCGCTCCGTTACCTCAAGCAGCCGCTGCGCGTCGCGCGGCAGCCGCTCACCCACTGCAACCGTGATGGCCGAATCGCCGTAAAATCCATCGATCACCACGCCGGTGTCGATCGAGACGATATCGCCATCGCGGAGCACGCGGTCCGCCGAGGGGATGCCGTGCACCACCTCGCTGTTCACCGAGGTGCAGAGCACGCATGGATAACCGCGGTAGCCCTTGAACGCAGGCGTTGCACCCATCTCCCGCATCTTGGCCGCGGCAGCGTCTTCCAGATCCTGCGTCGTTGCCCCCGCCTTCACGACTCCGCGTACATGCTCAAGTATCTCGCGGACCACGGCGCCGCTCTGCCGCATCTTCTCGAGTTCACGCGCCGACTTGATCATGATCGCCATCTTCGCCCTGCTAACCTCTAAGCCGCCGCACCGTGGAGAGAATTTCCGCTGTTACGGCTGCCACCGCCTGCTCGCCGTCCACTTCTTCAAAGCGCGCCAGGCCACGGTAGTGCTCCACCACGGGTGCGGTCTGCGCCTCGTAAGTGCGCATGCGCTCGGTGAAGACGGCTTCCGTATCGTCGGTGCGCTGTACTAGCGGGGTCCCGTCCAGGTCGCACTCGCCTGCTACACCGGGCGGCTGGAAGTAGACGTTGTAAATGCTTCCGCAGGTCGGACAGTTGCGCCTGCCGGTGATACGGCGCAAGAGTTGATTGTAACTCACCCGGATGCTCACAGCAATCACGGGCAGATGCCCCGGAGTCCTCGCCAGGTGGCGGTCAAGCCAGCGAGCCTGGGCCAGAGTGCGAGGAAAGCCGTCCAGCACATACCCTGAGTCCGTGTCCGGCTCCTGCAGGCGCTCGGCCACCAGCTCCTGGACAATCTCGTCAGAAACCAGCCTGCCGGAATCCATCAGCGCCCTGGCCTGGGAAGCCACCAGGGTCGCCGCCCTGGCGGGATCGGACCGCAGCGTGCGCAGGATGTCTCCGGTCGAGATCTGCGGGATGCCCCAGGCCGCCATAATCTCCTTGGCCTGCGTGCCCTTGCCTACCCCGGGGGCGCCCAGCAGAAGGATCGGCCCCGGGATGATCGTCTTGAGAACGGTGGCCCGCCCAGAGGGGACGTCGCCGGCCTGCGCAGGACCGCTGTCCGCCCCGTGTGCCACTTACCAGCTCCGGCGGCCGCGCACACGGCCGCTGCGGGGCGAAAAACCCTCGTAGTGGCGCATGATCAACTGTGACTCTACCTGGTTCACGGTATCCATGGCCACACCCACCACGATCAACAGCGAGGTGCCGCCAAAATAGAAGTTGAAGCCGAGACCATTGGTCACCCACAGCGGCAGCCGCTCGAAGACCCCGCCGATCAGCGGCAGATGATTCAGGTGAATGCCCGAGATCAACAACTGCGGGATGATCGAGATCAGGATTAGGTAAAGCGCACCTACTAGGGTGATGCGGGTAAGGATATCGTTGATGAAGTCCGACGTGCGCCGTCCGGGGCGAATGCCGGGAACGAACCCGCCATACTTGCGCATGTTGTCCGCAATGTCATCCGGCCTGAATACGATCGAGATGTAGAAATACGCAAAGAAGACGATGGCAACGACGTAGAGCAGTTCGTACCAGGGCTCACCGGCGCGCAGCGCCTCGAAGATGCGCGTGAGAAATGCGCTGTTCCGCACAAACGCGGCCTGTGAGAAGAGCAGCGGAGCCGACAGCACGGAGGCCGCGAAGATGACCGGCATGACACCGCCGGAGTTGACCTTAAGTGGCAGGTGCGTGCTCTGGCCACCCATCAGCCTGCGTCCTACGATTCGCTTGGCATACTGCACCGGGATGCGGCGCTCGCTGCGCTCAACGTAGACAATGAAGGCCACCACGGCCACCATCGCCGCCACCAGCAGAATCAGGGCCGGAACCGTGAAGGCGCCGAACTTGGCGGTGCGCGCGGTCTCCACAAGCTCGGCAATGCCGCGGGGCAGTCCTACGACAATACCGGCGAAGATCAGCAGGCTCATACCGTTGCCGATGCCGCGCTCGGTGATCTGCTCGCCCAGCCACATGATGAACGCCGTACCCGTGGTCAGGGTGAGCACGGTCATGATGATGAACCCGGCACCGGGATGCAGCACGTACTGCACGCCGCCCGAGCCATGCGACAGCGTTAGCGCAATCGCCATGGACTGCACCACGCCAAGCAGCACGGTGACATAGCGGGTCCACTGCGTGATCTTGCGACGGCCCAGTTCCCCTTCCTTCTGCAGGCGCGCCAGTGGCTCATAGACCACGGTGAGCAGCTGGAAGATGATGGAGGCCGTAATGTAGGGCATGATGCCCAGCGCGAACACGGTCAGGCGACGCAGCTGGCCGCCGCTGAACAGGTCCACCAGCCCGAGCGGCGACCCGCTCTGCGCATTGAAGAACTGCTCGAGCGCCGCGGTATTTACGCCCGGCGTAGGAATATGCGCGCCAAGTCGATAGACCGCGAGCATGCCCAGGGTAAACAGGACGCGCTTGCGCAGGTCGGGAACGCGGAAGATATTGGCGAACTTCTCAAACATGCTTGGGGTGATCCAGACTGGCGCTCCGGCCCGTTGCAGGGCTGGGAGCGCCGGGCTCTACGCTGGTTCTAGGCTACCAGCACAGCCTTACCGCCGGCGCGCTCGATCTTCTCCTGCGCGGACTTTGAAAACTTGTGCGCGTGCACGGTGATCGCGGTGGTCAGCTCGCCGTTGCCCAGCACCTTCAGCAGTTCGTTCTTCTTCCGGAGCAGGCCCTTGGCCTGGAACGCCTCGAGCGTAAGCTCGGTCTCGCCCAGCTCAGCCAGCCGGTCCAGGTTGATCACGGTGTACTCGGTCCTGAAGATGTTCGTGAAGCCGCGCTTGGGAAGACGGCGGTGGAGCGGCATCTGGCCGCCTTCAAAGCCGCGCATCAGGCTTGAACCGGAGCGGGAGCCCTGGCCCTTGTGCCCACGGGTGGAGGTCTTGCCATGGCCGGAGCCCATGCCGCGGCCTACGCGCTTACGATTGCGGTTCGCCTTCTTCGGCGCTCGAAGATTGGAGAGATTCATGTTTTCCTCGCTCAACGCCGGCTACTCGCTGTTTGGAACAGCCGACTCGCTTATACGTTTCTTAACCCTTATGGGGAACGGGCCGCGGTCTGGCCCGGCTCCGGCTTGCTGGAGACGAGAACTGCCGCCCGTAGTTTTACTCGACGATACGCACCAGGTGCGGAATGGCCTTCACCATGCCGCGGATCGAGGGCGTGTCCTCGCGCTCGACCACCTGGTTCAGCCGCGTAAAGCCGAGGCCCTTGACCACGAGCTTGTGTTTCACCGGCGCCTGGATCATCGACCGATAGTACTGGATCCTGATCTTCTGCTCTGCTGCCATCTGCTTATAGCTCCTCAACCTGCTTGCCACGGGCGGCGGCGACCTCGCTCCGGTCGCGCAGCTGCACCAGGGCGTCGAAGGTCGCCTTGATTACATTGTGCGGATTGGCGGTGCCGAGGCTCTTAGTTAGCACGTTCTGCACGCCCGCCGAGGTCATCACCGCGCGCACCGCTCCGCCGGCGATCACGCCCGTGCCCTCGGGAGCCGGCTTCAGCAGCACCTGGCCCGAGCCAAAGCGGCCCAGCACCTGGTGCGGAATGGTCGTCTCGGTCAGGTTTACGCGGACCAGGTTCTTTTTGGCCGACTCGATCCCTTTGCGGATGGCCTGCGGCACTTCCTTCGCCTTGCCCGAGCCGTAGCCGACGATGCCGGCACCCGGATCACCCACAACCACCAGCGCGGCAAACGACATATTCTTACCGCCCTTGACCACCTTGGTCACACGGTTGATCGCCACCACCTGATCCTTCAGGTTGTAGTGGCCTGCATCCAGCTTCTTCTTCAGTGTCGCCATCTATATCCGCTTCCCTTTTGCACTCTCTGGACCCGAGCCTCAGCCGGTCCTCATGCTTCCGTTGCCTAGAACTCGAGGCCTGCCTCGCGCGCCGCGTCCGCCAGCGCCTTGATCCTGCCGTGGTAGAGGTACCCGCCGCGGTCGAAGACCACGCGCTTGATGCCCTTCTCCTGCGCCCGCTCGGCCACCTGGCGGCCGATCTCCTTGGCCGAGGCCACGTTGCCGCCTGGCTTCACCTTGGCCGCAACCGTGGATGCAGACACCAGCGTAACACCCTGGCTGTCGTCGATCACTTGCGCGTAGATGTGGTTGAGCGAGCGGTACACGTTCAGCCGCGGCCGCTCCGCAGTGCCGGTTACCTTCTCGCGGATGCGCGCGTGTACGCGCTGGCGAATCTCGTTTCTCTTTCTCTGCTGAATCATCCTGTCTTTCCTTTCCTAACAGCGGAGCCGCCTTGCGGCCCCGTTCGGTATGCCCTGTCTCTCTACTCGGCCCGGGATTTACTTGGCGCCCGTCTTGCCGACCTTCTTCTTCAGCTTCTCGTCCGAGTAGCGCACGCCCTTGTTCTTGTAGGGGTCCGGCTTGCGCAGCGAGCGCATGTCGGCCGCCACCTGGCCTACCTTCTGCCGGTCAATGCCGGCGATGGTCACGCGCGTCTGCTTCGGGTCGATCACGGCCGTGATGCCGGCGGGCAGCGGAAACTCGATCGGATGCGAGTAGCCCAGCGTGAAGACCACCATGTCCTTGCCCTTCATCTCGGCGCGATAGCCGATTCCGACGATGTCCAGATCCTTCGACCAGCCCTTGGTCACGCCCTCGACGGCGTTAAAGACCAGCGCGCGCGTCAACCCGTGAATTGCGGCCTGAGATTCGCTCTCGCGCACCGCGTGGATGTGACCGTCCCTGGTCTCAAGCTTGATACCGGAGGGGATCGGCTGTACCAGCTTGCCTTTCGGACCCTCGACGGTAACGGTGCTGCCCTCGACCACGTACTTCACGCCGGCCGGGAGCGGAATAGGCTGCTTACCAATTCGCGACATGCTCTCTGAATCCTCTTATGGCTTGCGAGTCCCGGCGCAGTCCTGATCGACTCACCGTTCCACTGCAGCCTGTGCCTGTACAGCAATTGCCTGTCAAACTGTCTAACGACACCAGGCGCACCGGCCAAACCGTCCCTGCGATGCGGACCGATCTGCCCCGGCTGGCACCCGGGTGCCCCCTGCGCGCCAGACCTGAACCACCAGATCTGAACTACCAGACCTCGCACAGGATCTCGCCGCCAACACCCTCGCGGCGGGCCTGGCGGCCTGTCATCACGCCGCGTGGCGTGGTCAGGATGCTGATGCCGAGCCCACCCTGGACGCGCTTGATCTCGTCGCGGCCCACGTAGACCCGGCAGCCGGGTCGGGAGACGCGCGACAGGTCGCGGATGGCCGCCTCGTTATTCACGCCGTACTTGAGGTAGACGCGCAGGATCGCGCGGCCCTCCTCCTCTGCCATCTTGTAGTTGGCGATGTAGCCCTCCTCCTTGAGGATGCGGGCGATCTCCGCCTTCAACTTTGAGGCCGGGACATCCAGCTTCTGATGGCGCGCGCGAATGGCGTTGCGGATGCGTGCCAGAAAATCTGCTACCGGATCGGTAAAACTCATCTGCTCTCCTTCATTCCCCGTTCGCTCAACGCTCGATTGAGAACCAGCGGGAATGTCTTTGCTGGACCACGT
>CAYQYM010000170.1:0-5696 GCA_964421715.1 uncultured Acidipila sp. | reverse complement strand
AGGCCTGACAGGTTAGCCATGCGCCTTCCAGTACTAGTAATCTGGAACCTATGCTCGATCTATCGTTTGTGCGCGCCAACCTGCCCCTGGTGGAAGAGAAGCTGCGCGCCCGCGGTGCAGACCCCGCCGCACTCCTAGGCGGCTTTGGTGAGCTCGACGCACGCCGGCGCGAGCGGATTACAGAGGCCGAACAGCTTAAAGCGCAGCGCAACCGGCTGAGCGAAGAGGTGGCGCGCCGCAGGAAGGCTGGACAGGACGCCACGGCGCTGATGGACGAGATTCGCAGCCTGAAGCAGGACGTGGAGGCGCTTGAGGCTGCCGCCGGCGCAGCTGAAGACGAGTTGCGCGCAACGCTCGCCGGCCTGCCCAACCTGCCGCACAGCTCCGTGCCGGTGGGCCGCTCTGAGGCAGACAATGTCGAAGTGAAGCGCTGGGGCGCGCAGCCTGCCTTCGACTTCACACCGAGGCCGCATTGGGAGCTGGGTGAGGAGCTCGGCATCCTGGATCTTGAGCGTGCGGCGAAGCTCTCCGGCGCACGGTTTGCTGTCTACTGGGCGGCGGGCGCCCGGCTGGAGCGGGCGCTCATTAACTTTATGCTGGACCTGCACACCAGCCGCCATGCCTACACGGAGGTGCTGCCGCCATTCCTGGTAAACAGCCGCTCGCTGTTCGGAACGGGACAGCTACCAAAGTTTGCCGGCGACCTCTTCCACTGCGACGCCTACACGCCGGGCGAGTACCGCGACAGCGATCACTGGCTGATTCCCACGGCCGAGGTGCCGGTCACAAACCTCTACCGCGACGAGGTGCTGGATGAGGCCGATCTGCCGCGTTCGCTCACAGCCTATACGCCCTGTTTCCGCTCCGAGGCGGGGTCCTACGGCAAGGACGTCCGCGGCATCATCCGCCAGCACCAGTTTCAAAAGGTGGAGCTGGTGAAGTTCACTACACCAGGATCAAGCTACGTGGAACTTGAGCGGCTGACCGAGAACGCCGAGTCCGTGCTTGAGGCGCTCGGGCTTCCCTACCGGCGCATGCTGCTCTGCACCGGAGACATGGGCTTCAGCTCCGCCAGGACCTACGACCTCGAGGTCTGGCTGCCGGGCCAGGGACTCTATCGCGAGATCTCCTCCTGCTCGAACTTCGAAGACTTTCAGGCCCGGCGCGCGAACATCCGCTACCGGCCACGCGGGGTGAGAAAGACGGAGTTTGTCCACACACTGAATGGCAGCGCACTGGCAACGGGCCGCACCTGGCTCGCCATCCTGGAGAACTATCAGCAGGCCGACGGCTCCGTGCGTGTGCCCGAGGTGCTGGTGCCGTACATGGCCGGCCAGACCCTGATCGAGAGGACGAAGTGATCCGGACGCTAAAAAACTACATCTTCTGGACCTATGAGCGCGGCAGCTTTCACTACGACGTGATGGTCACGCTGATCCTGATCTTCCTCTTTCTCTCGCCGCGTTTGTGGAACTATGGCGACCACCCGGCAGCAGGCAGCATTTCGCCGCGCGAGGTCCTGGTGAAAGCGGAGAGCAACGGAAGCATCGTCTACCAGCTGCCGGCCGAGAGGGTACACAGCACCAGTTCCTCGGTGAGCGAAGCTGAGCTTGCGGAGGCTATCCAGCCCATCTCCGGCCCCATGGTGATCGACCGCTACGTTCCGCTGCGCGATGCGAGCGGCAAGGTGACCGCCTATAAAGTCTGGGCGCATCGATAGCCGTTTCCCGCCTGGGCTCAATTCCTCATTCGCAGGCAAGAGCTCAACTCTCTCGCAGACGAAGGCGCACTGGTTTGGTAACCGTGCCCGCCTCACCCGCGCAGCATTCTTATGCCGCAGTCCTCTCGAGGCGATAAACTTGAGAATATGCGATTTGTTCCCCGGCTCGCTGCCGCTGCCGTTCTCTGTCTCTCCTGCGCCGGTGCGGCCGTCGCGCAGTCTCCTGAGCTGGACAAGGTGCTGCGACAGATGGACACGGCTGCTTCCCGCTTCCAGAGCGCGCAGGCAGACTTCAATTGGGACCAACTGACCGCCGTGGTGCAGGAGCACGAGGTCCAGAAAGGCACTATCGCCTTTGCCCGCAAGGGCGGCAGTATAGAAATGGTGGCGCACATTCGTACGGACAACGACCAGCCGGCACCCAGGGCCCTGCCCTACAAAGGCGGCGAGCTGAGCTTCTACCAGCCAGTCATCAAGCAGGAGACCATCTTTTCGGCAGGAGCCAACCGGCAACAGTATGAGGGTTTCCTGACGCTGGGCTTTGGCGGCAGCGGCAAGGACCTGCAGGCGAGCTGGAACGTGAGCTACCAGGGTACTGAAACGATTGCCGGCGTGCAGACTGTGAAGCTGGACCTCACGCCGAAGCAGCCGGGCTCTAACCCGATGTTTGCCCACATCACCATCTGGGTGGACCCGTCGCGCGCCATCTCGCTCAAGCAGCAGTTCTTCCAGGAATCCGGGGACACGCGCACCGCGGTTTACACGAACATCCGGTACAACCAGCCGCTGCCGGAAGGCACCTTTACCCTGAACCTTGCCCCGGGTACGCAGAAGATCCGCAAGCAGGGCTAGAGCGAAGTTTCCGAGGCAGGATTGAGCCGTGTCTCCGCCGCCGACTCCTCGCGAAAGCCGATGGGGCCCGTGCTCTTGACCGGGGCAAGGTGCTTTGTCTTCTGGTAGGTGTAGCTGATGCGGTGAATAACTGTGATGGTGGAGAGCACGGCCAGCACCCAGAGCACCGGCGCCATTACACCCCAGCGATTGAAGAGCGCACCCAGAATGATAAGCACGATGCGCTCCGGCCGTTCCATGAAGCCAACCTTGCAGGAGCCGATCAGCGCCTCGGCGCGGGCGCGCGTGTAGCTCACCATCAGCGACGTCACCATCACAAAGGCGGACAGGTCCACGTAGAAGAAGCGATTGCCGCGCGCATAGTAGACAAGCAGCCCGAAGAAGAGCACCACGTCGGAGTAGCGATCGATGACGGAGTCAAAGAACGCGCCGAAGATGGTCACCTGGTCAGTCTGGCGCGCCACGCGGCCGTCCACCATGTCAAAGATTCCGGCCCCGATGATGACCAGGCCGGCCAGCAGAAACATGCGGACGAAGTTGTGCTCGTTGGCGTAGCCGAAGAGAATGGCTGCGACTGTATTGATGAGCAGTCCGACGAAGGTGAGCACGTTGGGCGAGATGCGGGTGAGCGCCAGGCCATTGACAATGGCCTGCAGCAGCACGCCGCAGGCCTGTCCAAAAGTACTTGTCCAGCTCTTCGTCATCGGCCCCGCTCCGCTACTCGGCCGCGTCGTGGATCGTGACCAGCTTCAGGATCTCGAGTTCGCGCTTGCCGTTCGGCGTCACCACTACGGCCATGTCTCCCACCTGCTTGCCCACCAGGCCGCGGCCAATGGGCGAGGTGGTTGAGATGAGCCCCTTGTTCACGTCAGACTCTTCGCTCGTCACCAGCTTATACTCAATCTTCTCGTCCTTCGATGTGTCGTAGACGAGCACCGTGGAGCCGAAGGCTACGCGGTCCCTTGGGATGTTCGCCAGGTTGACCAGGGAGAGCTCGGCCATGCGCTGCTTCATCTGGCCCAGCCGCGCGTTGACGAACTCCTGCCGCTGCTTTGCCATGTGGTACTCGGCATTTTCGCTGAGATCGCCAAGCGAGGCTGCCTTCTTGATCTCCTGTGGAAGCTCGTGCGCGAGCTCGTGCTCCAACTGCTTGATCTCTTCCAGCAGTTTTTTCTTGATGTGCTCTGTCATGTAGCCAATCCGTTACGTTGAGTCCGCGGCAAGCCGCCCTTTTGAACGCGGCGCGGGATCCGCAAAAAGTGATTATACGACGGTGGAAGCGCCGCCGGCCGCGTGCGCCCGGGCAGCAAGGTAGCTCTCCAGGATCAGCACGGCCGCTACCTGGTCTACCACGGAGCGGTGCCCGGAGCCAGCGCGGCCCGCTGCGTGCAAGTGGCGGTGCGCCTCGGTCGTGGTCAGGCGCTCGTCCCACAGCCGCACGGGCAGTTGCAGCTGCTCTGCGACCAGCGCCGCAAACGCCTGCGCCTTCTCGGCCTGCGGGCTCAGATCGCCTGACATATAAAGCGGATTGCCGACCACGACCTCCCGGCACCCATAGCGCCGGGCCAGCCGCGCCAGAGAGCGCAGATCGTTGCGGCGGTTCGTCCGCGTCATCGTCAGCACAGGCTGCGCCGTCAGCCCCAGGGCATCAGAGACGGCCACTCCAATGCGCCGGTCCCCGACATCCAGCGCCATGATGCGGTGTATCTCTTCAGGCATCTGCACCCACTCCCTTATCCTACGGCGGCCTGCAGGAAGAGCGAAGCCTGGGGCATCATAAAATCTGAACTGAATGCTGCCCGTGGTGAATCCAACTGTAAGCGCAAATTCCTAAATTGAACTGAGCCGGAAACCTATCCGTACCGGCGGTCTGATCCAAGTGAGACGTTTCTTTTCTTTACTGCTGTTGCTGCTGGTCCTGGCTGCGGGTGCGGCATTGGCCTTTGTGCTGCTGGTGCCGCGCGGCCCGCGGCAGGAGACCTTCGTCGAGATCGCGCCCGGCTCTGGCACGGCACGCATTGCACGGCAGCTTCAATCGCAGGGTATCATCTGGAACCGCTACGCCTTTGAAGCGTTGCGGCTGGTGCGTGGCGGCACTCTCAAGGCCGGCGAGTACCGCTTCGATCACCCTGTACGCATGGGCGAGATCTACGCCCGGATCCTGCGCGGCGACGTCTACACCCGGGCCCTCACCATTCCGGAAGGTGCAAACATCTTCGACATCGCACAGAGAGTGGAAGAAGCCGGACTGGGCAGCCGCGATGAGTTCCTCGCTGCCGCCAGATCCAACACCGCTCTGGTGCGCGACTTTGACCCGCTGGCGCAGACACTCGAGGGCTATCTCTTTCCGGACACCTACCACTTCGAGCGGCTGACCACGCCGCTGGCGATGCAGGCAGCCATGGTGCACCGCTTCCGCCAGGTGGCCGCGAGCCTCGGCATGGAGAGCGGCTACCACCGGCTGGTCACGCTGGCGTCGCTCGTGGAGCGCGAGACGCCGATAGAGAGCGAACGCCCGATGGTGGCCAGCGTATTCGTGAACAGGCTGGCGCAGGGGATGCCCCTCATGACGGACCCATCTGTCATCTACGCTGCATTGCTGGACGGGCGCTACCGCGGCACAGTTTATCAGTCGGACCTGGCGGCAAACTCGCCCTACAACACGTATAAGCATGCAGGGCTGCCGCCGGGGCCGGTCTGCAACCCGGGTGCAGCTTCGCTCAAGGCTGCAATGCATCCGGCCGCGACGAATTATCTCTACTTTGTAGCCGCCGGCGCGGACCCCTCAGGCCATTCGCGCTTCTCGTCTACGCTCAAAGAGCACCAGCGGAACGTGCAGGCCTACCGGCAGGCCGTGCGCGAATCGAAGGCGCAGTAGCACTTGCACATAGATCTCAGGCGGATGCGAAGAACTCTCGACAGACGAACGATGTTTCAGGTCGCACTGACAGCAGCACTGCTGCCCTGGCTGACAGGCTGCCTCTACCACACGCGCAAGGTGGTGCGACCCATCATGCCCACCACGGTGCTCAGCGCGGACGGGACGCAGTTGGTCAGGAACATCAACGCGCAGTATGACACCGTGCAGTCGCTCAGCGCCACGGTCGAGTTCCGGGCCTCAGTT
>CAYQYM010000169.1:0-5753 GCA_964421715.1 uncultured Acidipila sp. | reverse complement strand
GCCACTAGCAGGCCATCTTTTGAGCGATTGGCCCCCGTGAAGGCACCCTTGACGTAACCGAACAGCTCGCTCTCCATCAGCGTCGGCACGATCGCCCCGCAGTCCACCGGCAGAAAGGGCCGCTCGGCGTGAGGGCCATAGGTGTGAATGGCTCGCGCCACCAGCTCCTTGCCCGTGCCGCTCTCCCCCAGCACCAGCACCGGGTGTGCGGTCTGTGCCACCTTGGCCAGGATGCGGTAGAGCTTCTCCATCTCCGGGCTGCGCCCGATGATCTTGCCCATGCCCTCCGCTGTGCGCATGCGCTCGCGCAACTCGCGGCTGGCGACGTCCAGCGTACGCCGGCCTTTGGCCCGGTCCAGCACGCCCTTGAGCTCGTCCATGGCGAAGGGCTTCATCAGGAAGTCGGTCGCCCCGGAGCGCATCGCCTCTACCGCCGAGTGCACGGTGGCCTGCGCCGTCATGACCACGATGGCCGTGTCGGGCTCAAGCGAGCGCAGCTCTTCGAGCAGGTCGAGACCGGCGTGTGAAGGTGACTTTAAATCCAGCAGCAGGATGTCCACGCTCTGGCTGCGCAGCAGCAGTCGCGCCTGTTCGAGCGTCTCGACAGCGTGGGCCTGAAAGCCACTGCGCGTGGCGATCTCAACGCAGGCTCCCCGGAGCGCCACGTCCTCGTCCACCACCAGCACGTGCGTCAGCGCGGCGGTGCGGCCGGCCAGTGTCAACCCCAACGGGCTACCTGCGGCAGCGACTGCCTCGTTTGGAGCCTTCACGGAATGCTTCGATAGCTCAGCGGCCATGATCCTCGCGGCTGCGACCTGCTCTCCAACCTTGGAAATAGAAATCTTGCCGATCATCCTACCTGCCCCTCTCCGGCCACGCGAGTAACGAAAGTTTTCGCCGGTCCCGTTCCTGACACAGGAAACTCCATCTCGAACCTGGCTCCATGCCCGGGCGCCGAGACGACCCGCACCTCGCCGCCCGCGGCCTCCACCAGCGCCCGCACAATGCTCAGCCCAAGTCCCCGGTTGGCCGCGCGCGGCCAGTTGCCGCCCACGTTGCGCGTGCTGAAGCCCGGGTCAAAGACCCGCTCCCGCACTCCGGCGGCGATGCCTGGACCATTGTCCTGTACCGCCAGCAGAACCGTCCCTGAATTACTGCCCGGCAGGAAGCTGGCCCCCCCGCCGCGTTGCACCGTGATGCGGATGCGGCCCGCACCCCGTATCGCTTCGCGCGCGTTGTTTACCAGATTCGTCAGAATGCGGGTCAGGTCCTCTTCAGAGAGCGGGATCGTGCCCGGAGCCGCCAGGCACTCCACCTCGGTCTCAATCTGCGGACCGGCCATCGCCGCCAGCAGCGGCCCGAGCGCCCGCACTACCGCCGGCAGATCCTCAATGCCGGCACCCGTGTTTAGCGTGGCCAGCAGGCCTGCCTCGAAACTGGCGGACCCAAGTTCGCCGTCCTCCCGCTCGGCCGCATCCGCATGGTTCCGCTCCGCGAGATCGGCTTTGGCCGCAAGCTGCTCCACCAGGCCTGTCCCGGCGGTGGCAATCGCCTCCAGCTCCGCCGCATAGTGCCGGAAGCCGGACACCAGCACGCCCGGCTCAGCCAGCAGCTCGCAGTAGAGCCGCAGCGATGCCAGCACATTGCGTGCGTCGTGCGCCACCTCTGCCGCCGATCCAGCCCGCGGCATGAGCATCCGGGCTGCCGTCTGCCGCTCGCCAGAAAGGACTGGAAGCAAACCCGATGGCATACTGCCCCTCGGTCCCCCTCCGCTTGTCTCAATCTCCTCGATACCCTCGATCATTGCTCGCCTCCACGGTGCCCGCTGCGGAAATCCAGGTCGGATATTCCCGTTTTCTACGCCTCACCTTCTCCTATTTACATTTCATGTGCCAAAGTGAAACATTTCCATAATCCATTTACTTTCAATCAGTTGATCTATACATCACCGCCCATTCAGCCGGTTCCACCATTCCTGTTCCGGGAATCCGTCTTCGCCCATATCTACTAACCAACATTGGTTCAGCAACTTACGCCCGTTGTCCCGTTTCAGTACCTGGCCCGCCGCCTTCCCGCTTCGGGACCGCCGTTCTACAATCCCGCCATGCCCTTCTTTCGCCCCGGCGAACGCCTCCCCTCGCATCTCCGCCCGATTCAGCTCACCCCCGGTTACGTCCGCATGCCCGAGGGCTCGGTCTTGATCGAGCTCGGCCACACCCGCGTACTCTGCAATGCCACCGTGGAGAGCACCGTTCCGGCCTGGATGCGCAACACCGGTCGCGGCTGGGTCACCGCCGAATACGGCATGCTGCCCCGCGCCACGCTCACACGCACCGCGCGCGAGAGCGAGCGTGGCAAGGTGGGCGGCCGCACCCATGAGATCCAGCGGCTCATCGGCCGCTCACTGCGCGCCGTCGTTGACCTGGCAGCGCTCGGCGAACGCACCGTCATTCTCGACTGCGATGTGCTGCAGGCCGACGGAGGCACGCGCACGGCGGCCATCACCGGGGCAGCCGTCGCGCTGGCCATTGCCTTGGCGCGGCTCACTGCCTCTGGCACCCTCAAGCAGAACCCGATGCGGCAGCTGGTCGCCGCCACGAGCGCCGGCATCGTCGAAGACACCGTGCTGCTCGACCTGGCCTACGAAGAGGACTCGCAGGCCGAGGTGGATGCCAACCTCATCTATACCGAGGACCTTCAGCTCGTTGAGGTGCAGGCCACTGCCGAGCGGCGCGCCTTCCCCCGCCAGCGGCTGAATGAACTGCTCGACGTAGCCGAGGGTGGCATGCGCCAGCCCTTCGTGGCGCAGCGCGAGGCCATCGCCCGCGGCTTGGCTCCCGTCTAGAAGGTATGCGGCCCCCGGACGTCCTTTCGCAACCACATCGCTGGGCGCGCTAAAATCAAACGTGAACCGGAATCCTGAAATCCGATCAAATCCAGCAGGAGAGCACTCCAATGTCACTGACCCCCGGTAAACTGGCCGGTCTTAAGGCCGTCTCCGATTCGTGCGGCGTCATCGCCGCCGCCGCCATGGACCAGCGCGGCTCCCTCAAGAAGTCACTTGCCAAGGAGAAGGGCGTCGCCGAGCTGCCCGACTCTGCCCTGATCGAGTTCAAGGAGCTCGTCACCGAAGTGCTCACCCAGCACGCCTCAGCCATCCTGCTCGACCCCGAATTCGGCCTGCCGGCCGCCAGGCGCCGCCATGGAAAGGGCCTGCTGCTGGCCTACGAGAAGACCGGCTATGACGCCGCCCTGCCCGGCCGCCTGCCCGACCTGCTCGACCTCTGGAGCGTCCGCCGCCTCAAGGAGGCCGGTGCCGACTGCATCAAGATACTGCTCTACTACACTCCCTTCGAGCAGTCCCACATCAACGATCACAAGCACGCTTGGGTCGAGCGCATCGGCGATGAGTGCGTCGCGCACGATATCCCGTTCTTCCTCGAGACCGTCGGCTATGATGTGCACGGCGAGGATGAAAAGTCGCTCGGCTATGCAAAACGCAAGCCTTCCATCGTGACCGGCTCCATGGAGGAGTTCGGCAAGGCACGCTACAACGTCGATGTCCTCAAGGTTGAGGTGCCCGTTCAGATGGAGTTCGTCGCCGGCACCCGCGCCTTCAAGGGCGAGCAGGCCTACACCCGCCAGGAAGCGCTCGAGCATTTCCGCGTCTCCGCCTCCTCCACCCACAAGCCGTTCATCTATCTCTCGGCCGGTGTCTCCAACCCCGTCTTCATTGAGACGCTCGAACTCGCCAACGAGAGCGGCGCACCCTACAACGGCGTGCTCTGCGGCCGCGCCACATGGAAGGATGGCATTGCCATCTATGCAAAGCAGGGCGCTCAGGCATTCGAACAGTGGCTCAAGACCCAGGGTGTCGAAAACATCGAGAACGTCAACAAGGCTCTCAAGGGTGCCCACTCCTGGCACGACAAGGTCGAGGTCAAGTCCGAGGCGCTGGTCTAAATTCGCCCGACCCTCAACTGTATAGGACGAAGAGCCCCGGCGCATGCGCTGGGGCTCTTCATTTCACGCCATCTCGGCGCTCGCTTCAGAGCAGGTCCAAGGTACTAGAACAAATCCGGGACACGTTGTGTTTCAGTCCCTGGCTTCCGCACTTGATTCAACTTATGAAGCGATTCGGGCTGTTCGACCAGGTTGCAAGAATGTCCCAGCATACATGCACCGACCGGTCCGCTTCGGTGCTGCAGCGGGTCAGGTCTCTCGCCCTTTCGCGGTCTTCCAAGAGGAAATCGGAGGTCGTCGAGAAGGTTTCACAGAGGATCGAGAGAGTTTGATTCATCGACTTTCCTCCACGTGTTTGGCAAACCGGTTCAGGATTGCCTGCCAGCCTTGACGCTGTTGTTGCTCTGAATAGGTGTCTTCCGCGTCAAAGGTTTCGCGGAGTGTGACTTCTCCCTTCCCTGCCAGGAACTCCACAAGCAACATGCGGCCGCCGAAGGAACACTCAATCAGCCGGTGGGGGACTATCCGCGTGTAAGTCCCAGCGAAATCGAACCCTGCACTTCCATCCTTTGCTTCCATGCGCGAGGAAAACGCCCCACCAACACGCAGGTCCACGGAAGCTGCTGTTGTATGCCAATCATCTAAGGCGGCATTCCATTGTTTGATGTCCTCGGGAGTTGTCCAGGCGGACCAGACCTGTTCAATGGGTGCGTGGACTGACCTTGCCCTCAGAACACGTACACCTTAGCGAGTTGGTTTAGGTGAGATTAACTCATCTCGTCGTAGCCGTCGTGCGGCGGGAATGTGGAATTCGGCTTCATCGATTTCCATATTTCCGCCGCCTGCTTCGGCCGCCACTGAAATTATGCGACAGCCTGCTGTTGTTGCTCCGCCCAGCGTTGTTCGTACTCGGCTGGACTGGAGTAGTTGAGCGTGGAGTGCATGCGGCTGCGGTCGTACCAGCGCAACCATGCAAGCACCGCGTCCTTAGCCTCCCGGATGGTGGCGAAGCGCTGTCCATCGAGCCACTCGACCTTCAACGATCCGAACAGCGTCTCCGAGCAGGCGTTGTCCCAGCAGTTGCCCTTGCGGCTCATCGAAGCGGTAATGCCGTGCTCATCGAGAAGCCGTGCGAAGTCTTGGCTGGCATACTGACTGCCGCGATCGCTGTGGAACAGCAACTCGCCCCTCGATGGCCGCCGCTGTTGCCAGGCCATCTCCAGCGCGGCGATGACCAGGCTCCGCTCCATATGCGGTTGCAGGCTCCAGCCCACCACGCGCCGGCTGAACAAATCGATCACCACGGCCAGATACAGCCAGCCTTCCTCCGTTGCGATGTAGGTGATGTCGCCTGACCATGCCGTGTCCGGACGCTGCGGCGAGAAGTTGCGGTCCAACCGGTTCGGCGCAATCGGAAGATCATGCCGGCTATCGGTGCTGGCCACGCCCGCGGATGCCATGCTGCTGCATCAGCCGCTGCACGCGCTGCTTGCCCACGCGCACGCCCCGTCGGCTCAGTTCCCGCCACAGGCGCGGCCATCCGTAAGCGCCCCGCGTCTCGGCATGCACCGTGCGAATGTGGACCAACAGCGCTGCATCCGTCATATGACGCCGCTGTGCCATCCTGGTCCGGCGCAAACGATGCTGGTGATAGCCTGTGGCG
The DNA here is from genome assembly GCA_964421715.1 of uncultured Acidipila sp. GTDB lineage: Bacteria > Acidobacteriota > Terriglobia > Terriglobales > Acidobacteriaceae > CAYQYM01. The sequence continues at coordinate 127 of CAYQYM010000169.1, read as the reverse complement.
CTGACCCCGAGCACGCGGCACTGCACACAGACCGGCCAGAGAAAACGATGCTGATCGATGAAGGCGTACTTCACTTCTGGCCCTTTGCAAAGAACGCCGTGGCTTTTCCCAGGATGTCGCGCTCCAT
>CAYQYM010000168.1:0-5758 GCA_964421715.1 uncultured Acidipila sp. | reverse complement strand
CCAAAGGGGCCTCCGGTGCGCAGCGCGTCGGGCTTGACGTAGCCCTCGAGTAGGATCGCGGCATGGGCCGGGACTTCGAGATCGACCGTCTCGCATTTCACCAGCTCTACCGGCTGCTGCCGCAGAAAGCCGGCGATCATGTACTCTTCCACCTCGGGCGGCGCAGGCACGATGGCCGAGAAGGTCGTCGCCGGATCCGTGCCGATAGCCACGGCGACCTCCAGCCGGCCCGCCTTCCCCTGGCCCAGGGCAAACGATGTGCCGCCAGCCGTCTCCGCCATGGCGTTCACCTGCGCGGTGGCGGAGGTGCCAGCCGCCGCTCGCAGCCTGTCGCGCAGGTGTTCGGCCGCAACCTTCTGCCTCTGCCAGTGCATGCCAGTGGTCTTCCCGTCATACACCTGCATGCGATACATGCCGGCGTTGCGCTTGCCGGTCTTCGGGTCGCGCGTCACCACGCACGGCAGCGTGATAAAGCGGCCACCATCCATGGGCCAGCACTGCAGCACGGGAAAGTCGAGAACGCTGAAGTCCTCGCGCAGGATAACCTCTTTGCACGGCGCGTCACGATTTGGGATCACCTTTGGGAAATAGCTGCCGATTTCCGCCAGCATGGGCAGCAGCTTCAGTTTTTCAAGCAGCCCTTCCGGCGACTTGACCTCAAGCAGCGCCTTGATGCGGCCGGCTATCTCATCCAGCGAATCAACGCCAAGCGCCAGCTTCATGCGCCGTTCGCTCCCGAACTGGTTCATCAGCACCCGCGCACCGGGATAGCCTCTGACCCGCTCAAACAGCAGCGCGGGCCCGCCCGGGGCGTAGCCTTGTGCAGGCGAGCCTTTCCGGCCGGCCTTTGAGGCGCGGTCCGTGATCTCGGCGATCTCGAGGATCGGGTCTACCTCTTCCCGCACCCGCTTGAGCTCGCCTGCCTTTTCCAGTGCCTTGATCCAGTCTCGCAGTCCGTCGTACGCCAAGCCTATACCTCCTGTTTCATAGTAGAAGGTATGCCGCTCAAGGCTGTGCGCGGACGGTAAGATGTGGCCGCCGGTTTTCGTCCGGCTACTGCGAATCTTCCTCCGCTGCCGCGGGCAGCCGTTTCTGGAGTTTAGTTGCGCGCACGGCCAGGCTACTCGTTCATCGCTGCCATCCAGCGGTCCATCAGCGTCTGCGCACAACGCGCTCCGCACAGGTGCTTTACATTCGCCTCATGCGAGAGCAGCATGTTCCACGGCGTGACCTTCAGGATGGGCTGCTCGGCAGCTTCAGGAACGGGGGAAAATTGCTCGTTCCAGGCGAGCCACCAATCCAGCGACTCTTCGTTCTTTGCCTTGCCGCATACGTCGCAATGATAGGTCTCAGTAAACGCCATTGCTGTTCGATTCCGGAGTGAAGTGCTTTGAACTTAGCACAGGCCGGCCGATGAGAGCGGAAAATGTACTCAGGCCTGGACCGGAACGCGTGCAGGCGTAACGGCCAGGTCCTCTGACGGAATTCCAACCAGCGGATAGCGGAGCCGCTTCCACTCATCAAAGCCCCCGCGCAGCGGGCGCACGCGCCTGATGCCCCTCTTGCGCAGACGCATGGCCATCCTGGCAGCTGTGGCCTCGCTGGGGCAGGTGCAGAACAGGACGACGTCGCGGTCGCGCGGAATCTGCTCGCTGTACTCGACGAGCTTGTCCGGCGTCAGCAGGACGGCTCCGGGCAGCGTGCGTGGGTCCGGCAAGTAATCCAGCGGATGGCGCAGGTCCACGATATATACGTCATTGCCTGCATCGAGCATGATCTTCAAATCCTCAGGCTCGATGCGCGCCATGCGAAACTCCTTAAGAAAGAGCTTCTGCTTGTAGACCCGCCAGGCCAGAAACGCCAACAGCAGCAGCAGGAAGATGGCCAGGGCAAAGTGGCCCACCCAGGCCAGCGCATTGGGATGCCGCTTAAGAATATCGCCAAAAAAGTGCCCGGCCAGCGTTACGGTGGCCGCCCATAGCAGTACACCTCCTGCGTCGTAAAGCAGAAAGGTGCGAAAGTCCATCCGCGTCTGGCCGGCGATGGGCGCAGCCACCGTGCCCAGCCCCGGAACGAACTTGGCCAGCAACAGCGCGACTGGACCATTCTTCGAAAAATAAGCCTGGGTGCGGCGGACACAGCTGCTGGACTCCATCGAGAGGCGGCAGACCAGCCGCACCACTGCGCCGCCGTAGCGCTTGCCCATCAGGTACCAGAGGCTGTCGCTCACCAGCGAACCCAGGAGAACCGAAAGCAGCACGAGCGGAAGCTGAAGCTTGTGTGTGGCGGTGAGCGTGCCCGCCGTAAGCAGCAGCGCAACGCTCGGCACAGGCGCGCCGAGCTGCTCCATCATGACCCAGAGAAACAGGATCAGGTATCCATACTGAACAAAGAAATCCGGGGCGACTGGCATAGCGTTTCCGCGGCGTACCTGCTAGTAGATGGTCGCACGGCGGAAACGGCTCACGCCAAGAAAAGGGCAGTGCAGATGTGACTCTGCAGCCGCCCTAATTTGAACAGGCCCAACCGGACTAGCGGGCGTGTACCAACGGCATCTCCACCAGGTGTTCGCTGACGAACCAGACCTGCATCTCGTTGGTACGGAGAATGTTGCTGACCAGCAGGTCGTTCGTGCCGTCATCGCCCAGGTCGCTTGCCTTCTTGGCCAGTTCGCGCGTGTCCTGGATGATGAGGTTGTGCGCCTCCAGCAGACGCGATATCTGCACCGGCACCTCTTCGCGCCCGCGGGGCGGCCGTTCCAGGCGCGTCAACTCGGCAATGTCATGCGCCATGGCGACGCTCACGCCGCCAAGAATCTGAATGCGTTCGGCAATGAGGTCCACCAGCGCAGCCTGCTCTTCGTAGTGTTTGTCAAACAGAAGGTGAAGCTGGTAGAAGGTCGGGCCGCCAACCTGCCAGTGGGACTTCTTGTACAGATCGCGGAGACTGGCCGTATCCGCCAGCAGCAGGTTCAGCCGTTCCGTGACCTGCGTGCGCACGTCCTCATCCAAACCTATGGGCAGATCGCGGATCACGGTTCCAAACTGCTGAATCTCTTTCGCCGACTGGCGCCAGTCGGGGGTGATCAGGTCAAATCCCCTGGCGTTGCTCTTGCTACTTACGCTGCTTTGCTGCTTCAGGGCAGTAATGCTCATGCTCGATTTCCTCCCAGGTATTTCGATGCTTTCGAGCCGGCGCACGGCTCGTTCGGATCCTCCGGTCTCACGTCCGGAGCAGTTTGGCCATCGCAACAAAGCTGCCTTCCGGCCCGGGAGCGTGCGCCTACGCGGCCTTCTTCACATAAGTCGTGCGGACCTTTTTGATTCCGCTGCTGCCAAAACGGATCAACAGGTTTTCGCCCGCCAGGTCCAGCACCTTACCCTCCCCGAATCGCTTGTGGCGCACCTTGTCGCCGGTTTGAAACGGCGGTTCGGAGCGGTCCGGCAGCGTCTCGGGCGCAGTGGTCGCGATGGTGCCAATCGCGGTCGCAATCTCCACTACGGGCATTGCCGTGGTCCGCGTCGGCAGCTCCGCCTGCGCAGGCTGCAGACAGCTATCGCAGTTGCCGCAGGGCTCGCCCTCCGGCTCACCGAAGTAAGCACGCAGCGTCTGCTTGCGGCAGACGGGGCTTTCGGCGTAGCGCATCATCTCCTGCAGGCGCTCGCGGTCCTGGCGGCTGCGCTCGTCAAAGCTGGCCAGCAGCCGCTCCAGCTCCTGGTCGGTCACGTCCACCGCGCGCCGCGTGTAGCCGCGTACGCCACGTCGAATGATTCCAGCCTGCTTCAGCAGGTGCAGGATGACCTGGGCCCGGCGGCGCGGCACCTTCACCTCATCCATTAGCTTCGTGATGGGAACATCGGTAGCAAGCGCATCGTAGACCGCGCGAATCTCCTCAATGCGCGGATAGCGGCCGATCAGAAAGAAGCTCTGGATGCGGCGATCCTCCAGCCGGTAAAGCAGCACGGCTCGCGCGGGCAGACCGTCTCTTCCGGCGCGGCCAGCCTCCTGGTAGTAGCTCTCAAGGGAGTCAGGAAACTCGTAGTGATAGACGAAGCGAATATCCGGCTTGTCGATGCCGAGCCCGAACGCCTTCGTCGCGATGAGCACCTTGTAGTCCCCGCGCATGAACTTCTGCTGCATTTCTTCGCGGTCGCGCGTGCGCATCCGGCCATGATACCGGCCCGCGGAGATGCCGTTGTCCTTCAGCCACTCGTAGAGCTGGACGGCGCTGCGCACGCTTGCCGTGTAGATGATGCCCGAGCCCTCTTCCTTGGCGATCAAATCGAGCAGCCGCGTCATCTTCGCCTGCGTATTCACCGTGTGGTGAACCGCAAAGGACAGGTTCGGTCGCTCCGTGCCTGTATTCACCACCACTGCATCCGGTGCGTTGATCTGCTGCAGAATGTCGGCGATGACGGGCTCGGTCGCCGTCGCCGTCAGCGCCACCACGGGCGGGTTGCCCAGGCGCTCGCGCGCGTAGCGGATGCCGAGGTACGCCGGGCGAAAATCATGTCCCCACTGCGAGATGCAGTGCGCCTCGTCAATCGCCAGCAGGCTTACGCCGTGTTCGCGCAACGTGGTTAAGAAGTCTTTGTTCTCAAGCCGCTCCGGGGTAACGTAGAGGAGCTGCGGAATACCCGCTTCAATAAGACTGGTTACCTCTTCGGCCTCAGTGGTGGAAAGTGTGGAGTCCACCTTTTCTACCGCAATCTGCGCCCGCTCTGCCTTCACCTGCTGATCCTGCATGAGCGAAATGAGCGGAGACACCACCACGACCGGCTTCGGCAGAAACAGCGCCGGAAGCTGGTAGCAAAGGCTCTTTCCAGCGCCGGTCGGCATCACGGCGAGCACATCCTTGCCGTTGAAGATCGCCTCCAGCACCTCGCGCTGGCCTGGGCGGAAGTGCCTTACGCCGAAACGCTCCTGCGCCTCAAGGTGCAGCCCGTGCCAGGGAATGGCGCGGGCCTGCGCATGCCGGTGGCGGGCCTTAACCTCTGCCATCGCGCTTACGCCGAGCGCCGCACGGATTGGGACCCTTCATGGCCACGCACTGTACCGGTCTCTTTGGCCGAGTCTGCCGGGCGGCCTACCTCGCTTGCGTCCGAGGCGTCCTCCTGCCCGGTCTGCTCCTGGCGCTCCTGCTCGGGGTTCGACGTGCCCTGCTGTTCGCGGCGGTTATGCTGCTCTGCCATCTCCACACCTCACCGCGGTTAAGATGCGGCGCGGCGCGCAAACAACCACCTGGCGGTTAACGGCGCTTCCAGCGCACGCCATCCTTCCCGTCTTCCAGCAGGATGCCCTTTTCTGCAAGCTCCTTCCGGATCGCGTCAGCCCGGGCGAAGTCGCGCATGCGGCGCGCCTGGTTGCGCTCGGCGATCCGCGCCTCGATCTGCTCGTCGCTCAGGGAGAGCTGAGCCAGCACCTCGGGCGCGGCCTCCGCGAGGCGGCCCTCGCGCCCGGCCCATTCCAGGGCGAAGCGCGTCCATTCGGCGTCGCGGTCTTCCAGCACGGCAAAGATGCCATCAAAGCGCTGCATCGCGTCGCGGATGGGCGCAATATTTCCCTCAAGCAGCGTCCCGGCATCCATGGCGGCGTTGCCCGCGCGCACCAGCTCAAAGATGGCCGCACGCGCTTCGGCGGTGTTCAGGTCGTCCGCAAGTGCCGCGTCGAAACCGGCCCGCGCCCGCTGCGTCTCTGCCAGCAACGCCTGGTTTGTGCCCGGCGCGGGCTTCAGCGCCTGCAGTCTTTGGTGAAAGGT
>CAYQYM010000167.1:0-5791 GCA_964421715.1 uncultured Acidipila sp. | reverse complement strand
CTCCAGGTACATCTCGGTCACGGAGCTATCGCTCAATCCGATCTCTTTCTGGCACTCGTTACAGCCCTTCCAGTCGCCCGTTTCGTAGCTGCGGATCAGATCCAGCGGCATGGTCATGCGGCTCGGCTTGCCGAGCAGAGCGTCTTTCACTTCGGAGCGCAGCGGCAGTGAATCCACGAGCTGGTGCATGGGCGCCTGCAGAATCGCATCGACCAATGACAGCATGCCAAGCAGGTACTGCTCGGAGGCGTCCTGGTTGAGTTGCGGCGCCAGCAATTCGCAGAAGCGCGCACGTTCGAGAGCGATGGACACCAGCATCTGCGGCTGGTGCTCAGCCAGCACGCCGGCCATCGCCACCGTCACCAGCTTGCGAAACTCCTGCTCGCCTGCCATCACCAGCGCGCTGCGAACGGAGGTGACCTCTTTCGTCAGCCCGAAGAGCGCCGAGTTCACCAGGCGCAGCAGGCGAAAGGTGAGCGACGCCTCGGCCATCACCAGCCGCTCCACCTCGTTGATGTCAGTCGGCACGCGGGCCAGGGCGACCAGCAGCCGCACATAGACAGCGCGGTTCGGCGGAATGTCGCGCTGCGCCACCACCGTGGGCCGTGAAAAGAAGTAGCCCTGGAAGAGCTGGTGGCCTTCAGCCCGGGCCAGCGCCACTTCGCTCTCCGTCTCCACCTTTTCTGCGATCAGCCGCGGCTTTGGGCGCCCGATATGGCTGCGCCGCACCATGTCGTACACCAGCCGGCGCTCGGCCGGATCCGCGCTGCGGAAATCCACCTTGACGTAATCGGCCAGCTCAACCAGCGGCTCGCGCGCGGGGTCCGGAGAAAAGTCGTCCAGCGCGAAGCGGTAGCCCCTGCGCGCCAGGTCGCGGCAGGCGGCCATCACGGATGGGTCCGCGGGCACGTCCTCCAATATTTCAAGCACGGTGCAACTTGGCGGCAGCAGCGTCACCAGCTTGCTCACCAGCGCGTCCCGGGTGCAGTTCACAAACATGAGGCCGGCCTGCGTGTCCGCCGTCAGGAGCAGGTAGCTGTCCAGCACGCGCCGGGTCGCGTCCTCGGGCATGCCGGAGAAGCAGTTCTCCAGCCCCGAGCGAAACAGCAGCTCGTACCCATAGAGCCGCATCTGCGCGTCGAAGATCGGCTGCCGGCCCAGGAAACGGGTGGGTTCCGGAATGCGCAAGCCGGGGTGAAGTGGTGGGGACGCGGTGAAGGCCTGGGTGCTCATCGAACTCCGGTCTGCGGCAGAGAGGTCGCTGGAATCCTCCTTCCATGTATTAAAGTCCGCGAGGAGGAGCCGCTTCATGGGTCGTTATCGGCAAGGGGGTTGTCTGGCGTGAGGCGTCCTGCCATCACTTTTGAAACGTGTTCACCGGTTACTGAACAGAAACAGTACAACCGCGGGCTTTCCAGGATGCCTGTACGGCTGTCATCACTGCTTCATACGCTGCCCGGGAGCAGAACGCACGCTCGGTTTACGCGGCTACTTTGATGTTCGTGGAGGCGCTGCACAGCGCGAACGTGGTGCGGCGGCCCTCGCTCGGACCTGGGCTGCCCGGGCCCGGTACGCGGCTACTGCCGCTCGAAGTTGTCCTTCGGTTGACGGCGCGGTGCCGAGGCGATGCCCTTTTCCGCTCCCGGGCTTGGGCGGGCCTCGTTATCGTTCAGCGGCTGGCGGCCGTCGGGTCCTGCCGCGGTGGGCGAGCCCGGAACGGGCGGCTGGCCTTCCTGCGCGGGGGTGGGGGCATAGCCTTGCTGCGGCTTGCCGGTCGTCTCCACGTTTGAGACCTGCTCATCGGTGGCGTGGTTCTTGTTGGTACGCCCGGTTTCGCAGCCGGTGACCGTGAGCACGCCAAAGGCGCACACCAGCGCCACTCTTACAAAAGAACCAGCCCTCCATCCCATCGTTCAGTCCTCATCTTCCTGTTTGCAGTTTTTGAGATGCAGGGCAGGGAGGCGGGGTTGAAAACCGGGTTTTCCGGGTTATGCAGCGCGGTCAGGGCTGTTCGGCCGCGTCCATCGTCCGGCGCAAGGCCTCCGCGTACTTCTCGGGCAAAGTGCGCTTCTTCATCGCCGCGTCCACGAAGACGTGCGTCGTCTCGGCCTCGGCTAGCAGGGTCTCTTCGCGCAGGATGCGGTAGCCGAAGCGCACCAGCGAGGCACGGAGTACGAGCACCTGCGTCTGGATTGTCAGCAGGTCGTCGTATCGCGCGGGCGCCCGGTAGCGGCACTGCACCTCGACGACCGGGATATGACAGGCGTCTTCGGCTTCCATGCTGCGGTAGTCGAAGCCGAGGGAGCGCAGCAGCTCCACGCGGCCCACCTCGCACCAGGCCAGGTAATTGGCGTGGTAGACGACGCCCATCTGGTCAGTCTCCGCATAGCGGACGCGCAGCGTGGTTGCATGGGGCGCCGGCATCCGCTTAGGGCTTGAGCCGCGAGAAGAGATTCAACTTCGAGACATCGTTGAACATGATGAAGACGAAGAAGAGAAGAATCGCCACGAAGGCAGCCTGGTAGATGCGCTCCTTGAGCTGCTGGTTCAGGTCGCGCTGCAGTGTGCCCTCGATGAGCAGCAGCAGGATCATGCCGCCGTCGAGGATCGGAATCGGCAGCAGGTTCATAATGCCGAGGTTGAGGCTGATCATGGCCATCAGGCTGATCAGCGGCTGCCAGCCCGGCATGCTCACCGCCTCACCTGTCTGTCGCGCGATGCCGATGGGGCCGCTCAGCTGCTGCACATTGCTGTGGCTGCTGAACAGCCTGCGCACCACTTCGAGGATGTAGCCCGAGTACTGCACGTTAAGCGCGATAGAGCGCTTGACGGCGGCGGGCAGGGGGAGCTGCTCCACCTTGAAGGGGGGTGGCGCGGCATTGAAGCCCAGCCGGTAGCCCTGGCGTCCGGTGCCATCATCGGCCCAGGTGGGCTTCACGGCCAGGTGCAGAATCTGCCCGCTGCGGTCGATCGTCAGGTCCACCGGCGCGCCGTTCTGCTGCTGCAGGTAGGCCATCAGCGGGGAGACGTAGTGGAACGGATTGCCGTTGACCGCGAGGATCACGTCCCCGGCCTTCATGCCGGCCCTGGCCGCCGGATAGTTCGGCTCGACTGCGTGTACCTTGATGAAGCCGGCCTGCATGCGCGGATAGAGCCCGAGCGCCTCGATGTCGAAGTCGTCGCTCTTGGGCGGCGCGGGCAGGCTCAGGTTGGTCGTGACCTCGGCCGGCTGGCCGTTGACCGTGCGCTCGACGGTGACCGGAACCGTGCTGTTCGCCTCAAGCGCGGCCCGGGCCTGCACCTTGTCCCAGGTCGGGTTCCGGTCGTGATCGAAGCGGATGATCTTGTCTCCGCCCTGGAGACCGGCGCGTCCGGCGGCCGAGTTCTGCGGCACGAAGTCCAGGATGGCCGGCCCCGAGAGGTATTCATAGACCTCGTTGTGCATCATGTAGAGCCCGGTCATGAGCACAAAGGCGAGCAGGAAGTTGAAAACCGGCCCGGCGAGTCCGATGAGGATGCGCTGCCAGCGTGGATGCGAGCCAAACTCGCCCGGATCCCCGGTCCGGCCCTCGGCAGGGTTCTCGCCCGCCATTTTGACATAGCCGCCCAGCGGCAGCAGGCTCACGCGGTAGTCGGTGTCTCCGCGGCGGAAGCCGAACAGCCGAGTGCCGAAGCCGATCGAGAAGACCTCGACGCGCACGCCGCAAAGTTTGGCGACGATGAAGTGGCCCAGCTCGTGGACCAGCACCATGATGCCGAGCACGACCAGCATCGAGAGTAAGGCGGTAAGGGCGAAGGGCATCCGGCAGACCTGTTTCCGCTAGCGGCGAGCGACGGAGTGGGGCAGCCGCTCGCGGGCCATCTCGCGGGCCTGCGCATCCAGCTGCAGGACCTCCGCGATGGTTGCGGGGTGGCTCTCCGGGGTCGCGGCAAGCCCTTCCTCAATTGTACGCGCGATGCCCGGAAAGGAGATCTCCCTGCCAAGGAACGCCTCGACCGCAATCTCATCGGCCGCATTCAGTGCTATGCAGTGCGCTCCACCGCGGGCCGCCGCCTCGTAGGCAAGCCGCAGGCACGGGAAGCGCGTGAAGTCCGGCACCTCAAAGTTGAGCTGCGCCAGCGCCGTCATATCGAAGGTGAGCTCCGAGCTTACCCGTTCCGGGTAGCTGAGCGCGTAGAGAATCGGCAGGCGCATGTCTGTGAGAGAGATCTGGGCCAGGAGGCTTCCATCTACAAACTCGACCAGCGAGTGCACGGTGGACTGCGGATGCACCGTCACTCGGACCCGATCGGGCAGGAGGTCAAAAAGACGGCAGGCCTCGATGATCTCGAGCCCCTTGTTCAACATAGTGGCGGAATCGATCGTGATGCGCTGGCCCATGACCCAGGTGGGGTGCCTGAGCGCCTGCTCCACGGTGATCGACTCGAACTGCTCCAGCGGCAGCGTGCGAAAGGGGCCGCCCGAGGCGGTAAGCCATATCTGGCGGACCTCGCCTGGCTGGCCGCCGCGCATACATTGGTGGATCGCGTTGTGCTCGGAGTCGATCGGCAGCAGGGGAATGCCGCGCCGGCGCGCTGCAGCCGTCAGGATTTCGCCTGCGGCTACCATCGCTTCTTTGTTGGCCAGGCCAATCGGCTTGCCCGCCTCGACGGCGGCGCACGTCGCCTCAAGGCCGGCTAAGCCCACAATGGCTGAGACGACGAAGTCCACCTGCGGCAGCGTGGCCGCTTGCACGGTGCCCGCCGCGCCCCATACCACCTCGATCTCGCGCGAGCCCGCAGCCCGCAGCCGGGTGCGGAGCTCCGCCGCCAGCTCCTCGGTGGCCATGGACACCACGGCGGGCCGCCACCGTAGGCACTGCGCCAAGGCACTCTCCAGGTTGCGCCCGGCGGCGAGCGCAGCCAGCGCGAAGCGGTCAGGATAACGGGAGAGGATGCTGAGGGTGCTCTGGCCGATGGAGCCGGTGGAGCCGAGGATGGCGATCTGCTTCAAAAAAATGCTCGCTAGAACGACTGCTGGATGAGTTGAGCATACCAGAGCACCGGGGCAGCCAACAGCAGGGCGTCGACGCGGTCCAGCATGCCGCCATGGCCGGGCAGCAGGGCGCCGGAGTCTTTCACCCCGGCGCCGCGCTTCAGGGCAGACTCAACCAGGTCGCCGACCTGCCCGGCCACGTTCAGCAGGACGGCCAGCAGGGCCCAGTGCAGCATACCGCCAGGGTAGGAGAGCACGTCGTAGCCACGCCGCGAGAGCGCCTGCGCCAGGGCCACCAGCGCCAGGGCGATTCCAATGCTTCCGGCCACCGAACCCGTCGTGCCGGCCCACGTCTTGCCGGGGCTGATCTTCGGGGCCAGCCTACGCTGCCCAAAGGCGCGGCCGGTGTAGAGCGCGACGCTGTCCCCGGTCCAGACCACCAGGAAGAGAAGCAGCAGCAGCGAGGCTCCGCTGGGCTGCTGGCTCAACAGCAGGAGTGAGATCATGGAAAGCGCAATATAGAGGAGGCCAAAGACGGCGTAGGCCGTGTCCGGCAGCACGCGCGGCAGCGGAGACCGGAAAGCGCATAGCAGGAAGAGCGCGGAGGCGAGAGCGCCGAGTACGGGCGCCAGGTACTCCGGCCGCAAGTAAGCGCAGGCAAAGAGCGCCGCCCTCGCCGCAAGCCCGCCTACGCGGCGCGTCTTTGCGCCGGTCGCCTCGGCTATGCCCAGGTATTCCCAGCCTGCCAGGCCTGCCCCCAGGGCGCAGACCACGGTGAGCACCCAGAGCAGGGCCCGGATGAGAAGCCGCCATACC
>CAYQYM010000166.1:3870-5840 GCA_964421715.1 uncultured Acidipila sp. | reverse complement strand
GGGAACGACTTGGCCTCAGGCGCAAGGAGCGCTACCTCGCGGATTCCGCGCGGCTTTGCGTATCGGATCGCAGTTCCGGCCGCATTGCGCAAATCATGTAGCGTCGCCTTCGCGGCCTTGCCCAACCCGACAATCAGCAGCCGCTCGGCCTTAAGGCCCGCCGGAGCATGCAGCAGCACGGTCTCGTTTGCGGCGGCCTTGAACTCGCCGCTTCCAAGCACGGATTGCGCCGCCTTGCGGACGGCTTCCTCGCTGGACAGCAGCGCGGGCGCAGGCTTTGCTTCCTTTTCCGTGGCAGAGGCGCTGTCTACGGCGAAGGCGACCAGCAGGGCAGACGTGGCGGTGCTCGCCGCCTGGGAGATCAGTTCAGTCTTCATAGTCTTATTTTGCATGAGCGGAGGCGGGTGGTACAGGCGCGCTGAACAAGGATTGTGTGTTGGGAGGCTTGATGCAGGGAGGGAGGGACTGACGAGAGCGGCGGCTCAAGGCCCGCCGCTCTCGTCAGGAAATTACATGACTTCCAGGTAGCGCGGGAAGTACAGGGTCGCGTGCTCCTGGAAGATGCCAGTGGCGTGCGACAGCATCGTTCCGTAGGCTTTGGCAGCGCGGTGCGCATTCACATTGAAGCTGATGTTTGAGCGGTGAAGCCCATACTGTGCCAGCGCCAGGAGTACCGAGATGCGGATCTGGAAGCCGTCGCTGCGCAGGCCTTCGATCAGCTCTTCGGGAACATCCTGTCCGTGCTGCATGGCGTAGTCGGCCAGTTGCACCAGAACGCCGGCGTTGGTGTACATCGCCCACAGGCCACGCGGTCCGTCGATGCGCTGCCAGATGTCTGCGGTGGTGGCGGTGATGGTCTCATCGTAGAGGTACTTGCGGGAGATGCCGTCGAAGCCCCACTCCGTATTAGGACGGAACTTGGCTACGATCTGCTCCCAGGTCTCTGCGCGCCGCCTGGACTGCCGCCGCCGCCAGTACCCTGCGTAGCAGAGCATGACTGCCGTCATCAGAACTTGAAGGATTGGCAGAATCATCGTTTACCTTTGCGGTTGGCGGGCCAGGAGCGCCCGCTGCCGTTTCACTGCTCCAGACATTGATACCAGAAAGCGTTCCATTTGTGGACTAAATTCTTTGCGTTCTGCCTCCTGGCGGGCAAAACAGTAGCACCAGTAGTACAGTGCACAAAGGTAACCAGCGACCATGAACTGTGAAACGAGCCTGTAGTGAGTATCGTAATCAGATTGATTCCCTGAAAGGTGCGAATGGGCGATTTCGGCGAGAAGTCCGATTCCGGCGTAAAAAGCGAATCCGGAAGCGAGTTGCAAAACTCGGTTGCGCCAGGTAACCCCAAGCACCTGAGAAAAAGCAGATATCAATATGAACATTGCGAGTCTAAGGCCCGCAATTCCGTAGTTCAGGCGATCGAAGGATCGAAGGAAAACTATAGAAGTGGAGCTATGGTCTTCAACAAATATGACTGCTGTCGCACTAGAGGCAAATAGGGCTAATCCTAAAAGCAAAAGCATTTTAGGATTCAGATTTCGCTTATGTTTCAACACTGCAAGTGCAATCTCAAACAATACCATGATCTCTAGCAGGTATCCAGGAACGCTGCTAGCTAGGTATGTCCTAAAGTAGGTGTCGTGAGATGTCTTGATCGATGTGAGATAAAGGATCGGGTCGAAGATCAGGTTGAAGAGAACCCACATCGAGAAGATCGGGAAATGGCGGTACCCTTTTTTCCAGACCAGAATAGCTGCAAGCGCAATCTCCCCAGTGAAACTGGCAAGCCAGAAAGCATCTTCGATCTGCTTAAGCTGCATTCATCACCGCTGTGATGACTCATCCTAACGCATTATCGAGACTTCAAGTCAATCATCAAAGTTGGGATCGGACCCAATTTGCCAGTGATCACGCAATCGTAGAGCCTGGAACGGGACGGGGAGCACCGGGGGTCAGAGTAATCGTAG
>CAYQYM010000166.1:0-3770 GCA_964421715.1 uncultured Acidipila sp. | reverse complement strand
AGCCTGGAACCGGACGGGGAGCACCGGGGGTCAGAGCAATCGTAGAGCCTGGAACCGGACGGGGAGCACCGGGGGTCAGAGCAATCGTAGAGCCTGGAACGGGACGGGGAGCACCGGGGGTCAGAGCAATCGTAGAGCCTGGAACGGGCCTGGGAGCAGCAGGACCGAAGGCGATAGAGCTACCAGGGACCTGCCTGGGGGCGCCCGGAGTTACGGCAAATGCGCAAGATGCCGAAAGTAACACTGCGGAGGCGATGAACAAGGAACGAGTCTTGAGCTGCAGCATGATGGGTTTTCTCCAAGGGGCGCCAGTAGCGCAAATGCAGATTAACCCCATTTCCCCGAACGGCATACAACTTTTGTGCAATTGATAAGAAATAAATTCTGGTTGCAACAAAAGTTACCCCAACACTGATGTGCTGCCGCTACCTTGGTAACATCTACGTAACTTATCGCGCCGGGGACGTCCATTTGCGGTAAAGTTCCGCCGAGGCTGCTTCCTTGATTGAACCGCTCCGCCGCGACTTCAACGCCCGCTTCACGCCACAGGCCTATCGCCACTTCCTGCATGCACTCGACGCCTGTGTGCGTGCGCACGTCAGCTTCAGGGTGGCGGAGACGCCGATCTTTCTTCCGCTGGAACTGCTGAACCGCATGGCGGCCATTGGCGCGGAGCTGACGCACCGCCTCGTTGCCGACCGTGCGTACCTGGCCCGCTCCGCCCAGGCGATTCCCGAGCTCTACCGCGCTGCGGATGAGACCGCACATCCTCACTTCATGACTGCGGATTTCGGCCTGGTACGCATGGCGGATGGCAGCCTGGAGCCGCGTTTGGTCGAGATGCAGGCGTTTCCGTCAGTCTTCGGCTACCAGTTCGTGCTGAACGAGATGTTCCGGTCGGAATACTCACTCGACTCGTCACTCGGCTACTTCCTGGGCGGCCATGACGAGAAGAGCTTCTGGAAGTTGATGGAGCGTGTGATCGTGGGCCGCCATGACCCTGAACAGGTTGTGCTCACCGACGTGCGTCCGCGGGAGCAGAAGACTTTTCCGGACTTTCTCGTGACAGCAGAACGCCTTGGGATAGGAATCGTGGACATCGCCGAGCTCGTACCGGAGCCGAGGCCGGGCCGACCGCTGCGCCTCTCCTACAAGAGTGGCAATCGACATGTGCCGATCCGGCGTATCTACAACCGCGCTATTGTCGATGAGCTTATCCGCGAGAAGGTAACACTCCCGTTTGACTACCGCGAGCCGCTCGACCTGGAGTGGGCCGGCCACACGAACTGGTACTTCCATATCAGCAAATACGCGCTGCCCTATCTCGACCATCCCGCCGTGCCTCCCGCCGTGTTTCTGGATGAGTGGTTTGCGGGCCATGGCCGGGAACGGCTGCCGGAGAACCGCGAGGACTGGATTCTGAAGCCGCTGTTTTCCTTTGCAGGCAAGGGCATACAGTTCGCGCCCAGCGACGAAGATCTTGCCGCGATCCCCGCAGGGAAGCGCAGGGAATACATGCTGCAGCAGCGGGTCTCCTTCACGCCGGTCATAGAAACTCCTGCGGGCGCGACGCAGGCCGAAGTGCGCATCCTCTATCTCTGGCCGGACGGGGGCACGCTGGAACCGGTGCTGCCGCTGGTGAGGCTGGGGCGAGGCAAGATGATGGGCGTGGACCAGAACCGAAACCAGGAATGGGTAGGCGCATCCGCCGCGTTCTTCCCCAGGGGCGACGGGGCTTAGGGAAAAATCTACTGGCCCGGCGCATCTTTAAAAGAGTAAACTTTCGTAATTCGGCCCCAAGGTGATTTCGCGCTATCGTGAAATCACTCTGAAGAACAGAGGGTTAAATATCGATGAGTATTGGATTTCTTCTTCCCCAAGTTGTTCCACCCGAGCCCACCACGGGAGTGCGTTGTGCCGTGCGCTTCCCGCTGCATCTCTCCGCGCGTGTGATCGCCAAAGGCCGGGAGCACCTGGCGACCACGGAAAACATCTCAGCGAGTGGCGTGCTTTTCAGGCTGGATGAGCGGCTCGAGGTGGAGACGCCCATCGAGTTTCTGGTTGAGATTCCGGCAGAGGTCCTGAATGGGCAGGCCACGGGTGCGATTCACTGCAGCGGTCGCATCGTCCGCTCGTTCAACCGACTTGCGGCCGCCTATGCCGCGGCCGTGATCGACGAATACAGGTTTCAGTAGCGTTGGTTTCTATGGCAGATGTGAAGGAAGAACAATTCGCGGCTGGAGCGGCAGACAAGGCGGACATTGCTGCAATGGATGCCCAGGTCCTGGATACTCTTCCTGACAGCACCGGCAAGCAGGTCATACGCATTCTCCTCGCCGACTCGCAGGCGATCTACCGGGTGGGCATGCGGAAGGTCTTTGCGCTCGAGGACAATATGCGCGTGGTGGCCCAGGCGGACAGCCTCTCCACGCTTCATTCCGCCGTGCAGCGCTATCCATCCGACATTCTGCTGCTCGAAGGAGCTCTGATTGGCGGTTCGGCCAATGCCATTCCTGAGATCATGCGCCTAGCGCCGGATATCAAAATCATCGTCCAGGCGATCGCGGCCGATGAGTCCAATACGGTCGAGCTCTACCGGCGCGGGGTGCGCGGCATCATTCCCCGGTCCATCTCGCCGGACCTGCTGGTCAAATGTGTCCGCAAGATCGCCTCCGGCGAGACGTGGATTGACAACCAGTCTGTGAACTGGGTGATCGAGGCCTACCGTTCGCAGGCAGCGCAGCTTACCAGCCCTAAGTCCCAGCCGCGCCTCTCGCCGAAGGAACTCTCGATTATCGGCTGCATCACGCAGGGCAAGCGCAACAAGGAGATTGCCTACCAGCTCGGCACCAGCGAACAGGTCATCAAGAACTACCTGCGGAAGATCTATGACAAGCTGGGCGTCTCCGACCGGCTCGAGCTGGCACTCTATTGCCTGCACCACCAGCTGCACAAAAAGGCAACTGAAGGCAGCAGCGTAGCGGATGGGAACGGCGAAGCGGCGTCCTCTATCCCGGTCAATCTTTAAGAAAGATCGGCAGCCTCGACCAGTCCAGTGCGCAGCCTTACGCGCAGGAGAGCGCGGCAACGGCGTGCTTTCTAACTGAGGCTGGTTCAACTATGTGCGTTGAATACGGCGTCATGGGATTCATCAGCACCGGCCGCCAAAAGACTCTGCTCATGCTCTGATCGGTAATCGCGTGTGCAGATACGGTTCCGGCCTGTCTTTTTTGCATCGTAGAGCGCCTGGTCGGCCAGAGTGGTCATGTGCTCAGCAGTCATCCCGGGCCCAGGGGTGCAGGCGCAGACGCCGATGCTCAGTGTAACCACGCCAAAGGGTGACCCCGCGTTGACCATTCGCACCTCAGCGATGGCCGCCTGCATGCGCCTGCCCAGGGCAACGGCGCTGGCCGTGTCCGTCTCGGGCAGCAGGATGACAAACTCCTCGCCGCCATAGCGGGCCAGCAGATCATTGCCGCGGCGCAGTTGCTCGCGGAGCATTCGCGCAATCTGGACCAGGTATTCATCGCCGCGGCTGTGGCCGTAATCGTCGTTTACCCGCTTAAAGTGGTCCACATCCACCATCAGCAGGGCGAGGTTCACCTGCCGCAAGTGCGCGCGCTTCCACTCCATCTCAAGCGCTTCGGTAAACTGCCGGCGGTTGGCGACGCCGGTCAGCGGATCCAGCAGCGAAAGCCGCTCCAGGCCCGCATTGGCCTGCATCAGCTCCGAATGATGATCGCGCAGCAGTTCCCGGCTATGCAGAAAGC
>CAYQYM010000165.1:0-5855 GCA_964421715.1 uncultured Acidipila sp. | reverse complement strand
TGCTCGTCGGTGCGGGAGGCCTGGGTCGGCAGGCGTGCGGAGGTCCTCTTCGGCCCCGGCGGCTCGTGTTGTTCGAGGAGGAAGTGCGGATCCGTAAAGGCGGCGGTCTGCGGCAGTTGGGTGACACAGGGCACCTGCTGTGCTCGCGAGAGCGCCTTGAGTTTCTGGCCAACGGCCTCTGCCGCGCGGCCACCGATGCCGATGTCGATCTCGTCGAAGACCAGCGTGCGCGGCACCTGCTGCTTCTTCTTGCCGCGCGCCTGTGCCTGGCTGGCACCCTCTTCCACGCTGACCTTGAGGGCGAGCAGCACGCGGGACATCTCCCCGCCGGAGGCGATCTCGTCGAGCGGCTTCAGCGGCTCACCGGCATTGGTTGCGATCAGGCAGCTCACCCGGTCCCAGCCCTGCGCCGTCCAGTGCGCGGGTTCCTGCTGCGGTGTGACTGTCACGGCAAAGCGCGCACGCATGGCAAGATCATTGATCTGCAACTCGGCCAATTTCTCCAGCTTTTTGGCTGCGGCGGCCCGTTCGCCGCTCAGCGCGGCGGCGGCTTTGCGGTAGGCGTCCTCGGCTGCGGCCAGTTCCACGCGCAGACCATTAAGAATTTCATCACGATTTTCTATCTCGGCGAGCTTGCCCGCTATCTCCGCACCATAAGCGATGACCTCTTGAAGACTTGCCCCGTACTTGCGCTTCAGCCGGTCAAGTGCGGCAAGCCGGTCCTCGATTTCGGCTAGCCGCTCGGGTGAGGCCTGGATACTTTCGGCATAGTCGCGCACGGTCGTGCTGACGTCCTGGACGATGGCGCGGGCGGAAGCGAGCTGTTGCGCGTGCTCGCTGAACCGGGCGTCGAAGCGTGCAATCTCTTCAAGATTCCTGAGGGCGGCGCGCAGCGTCGTCTCGGCTGAGTTGCCGCCTTCGTAAAGCAGTTCATGCGTGCTCATTGCCGCGGCGTAGAGCTTCTCGGCGTTGGCCAGCACGCGCCGTTCGATCTCGAGCTCGGTATCCTCATCTGGAAGCGGGTTGGCCGCATCGATCTCGCGCCGTTGAAAGCTCCAGAGATCGGCCATGCGGAGGCGATCCTGCTCGTCGCGCTCCAGTTCGGCAAGACGCCGCTCTGCCTGCTGCCAGCGGGCGTGCGCGGCCGCGGCCACTTCGGTGGAGAGTGCGGCGTAACGGTCCAGCAGGCCGCGCTGCTGCGCCTGGTCAAAGGAGCCCAGCGTCTCGCTTTGCGCGTGCACCAAGGCCAGTTCAGGGGCCAGTTGCCGCAGCACGGAGACGGTGGCCGGCTGGTTGTTCACATAGACGCGGCCTTTGCCGCCTTGCTGAATCTCGCGCCGCAGGATGATCTCCGAGCCCTCGGCATCGATACCGTTCTCTTCAAGGGTGGCCTCGGCCCCGGGCGTGCTCTCAAAGACGCAGGCCACCACGGCCTTCTCCGCTCCGTGGCGCACCACGTCCGAGGAGGCCTTGCCTCCCATGAGCAGGGCCAGCGCATCCACCAGGATGGACTTGCCCGCACCCGTCTCACCGGTGAGCAGGTTGAGACCCGGGCCGAAGACCGCAATAGCATGGTCGATGACGGCGTAGTTTTCCGCGCGCAGTTCAAGCAGCATGGGTTACCGTTCTGCGCAGGATAACAGGACAGCGCGGCTAGCCGGCAGCGGCGCACGACACTTCCGGCGGGTCGCGCACCAACTCGAGCAATTCAATCAGCCTCTCCATCTGGCCCCGGTTCATGTGGCGCAGCAGCCGCCTGGGCATTGCCTCCATCAGCGGGTCAAGCTGCTCGAGGCGCATCAGCCCGGGCTGCGTGATGGCCGTGTATACGACGCGGCGGTCGCTCCCGTCGCGCCGCCTGCGAACCAGTTTTTGCCGCTCCAGCCGGTCAAGCAGCCGGGTCATGTCGGGGTCGCGGCTGACCTGCCTCTCGGCCAGCTCTGAACAGCGCAGGCCAGACACGCCAGCACCGCGCAGAATGCGCAGCATATTGTACTGTGTTGGGGTGAGTCCGTAAGGCTTGAGCACCTGGTGCATGGTACGCTGCACCTGGTCTGCGGTGCGCTGGAGGTTCAGCAGCGTCTCGACTTCGAGGCTGCTGAATGGCCTGGTCTGGCGAATCTCCTGCTGTAGACGGTTACCCATGGATCGGACCTCGGCAGAAAGGATCTTGCACCCGGGTTGATTCCCAGGTTCAGTGTTTAGCCTGTTCGATGTCGGGCTCGCCGTTTTCGTCGTCTAAGGCCGCGTTTACCGGCTTTGCAGAACAGCGAATTGCACAAAACGGAACATCGCTGCACCATCCTTACGTGATGTAACCCTTGATGAAGGGATCGTCAGTATGAACCAGGTCGTGGGTAGAGCCATCAAATATCAGCCGGCCTTCATGCAGCATCAGAAACGATGTACTGGCGTCTACCTGTCCTTCCGGCAGACGCTCCATCCGGTTCGCCTCTTTGTTGAATGCGTGCGTGGCGAGGGTAAAGGCATCCTGCAGCCGGTGCGTCACCAGCAGGGACGAGGTGTGCGCGACATCGCGCTGCTTGACGACAAGCTCAATAATGGTAGCCGAGGTGATCGGATCGAGACCGCCAGTAGGGGAGTCATAGAGCAGCAGGTCAGGGTTGGTTACGAGGGCGCGCGCGATGGAGACGCGACGGCGCATGCCGCCCGATAGCTGCGATGGGAATTTGTCCAGCGTATGCTCAAGCTCGACGAAGCGCAGCACCTCGGTGACGCGGCGCGTGACCTCATCTTCCGGCACCTTTTCTTCCGTCATGCGAAAGGCGACGTTGTCGCGCACGGTCATGGAGTCGAAGAGCGCGCCCTCCTCGAACACGATGCCGATGCGCTCGCGAAGCGAGAAGAGCTGCTGCTCCGGCATGGCGCTAATCTCGCGCCCGAAGACGAGAATACGTCCGCTGTCCGGCTTGATGAGGCCGTCAGTGAGCTTCAGCAGCACGGATTTCCCGACTCCGGCAGGGCCCAGCAGAAGCCGCGTCTCTCCCCGCCTGACAGTAAAGGAGATGTTTCGCAGAACGGGCTTGCCATCAAACGCGATGGAAACGTCGTCGAACACAACTGCGGGCTGCTCTGGCACAGCGCTCAAGCTACCGTCCGAAGATGCCGATCATGAACCGGCTGATGACGAAATCGATGGCGATGATGAGGACCGACGCCACGACTACGGCCTGCGTCGTGGAGCGGCCCACGCCCTGCGTGCCGCCCTTGGTGTTCATGCCGTAGTAGCAGCCGATGGTGGCGATGAGGAAGCCGAAGAAGATGGGCTTGACGAGCCCCTGCAGCACATCCGCAAAAACGAGAGACTGGTAAGCTGTGTGAAAGTACTGCGAACCATCCTGGCCGAGCATGATGACGGCAACGAAGGCACCGCCCAGCGTGCCTACCGCGTCGCTGATGATGGTGAGGAAGAACATCATGACAACGGTGGAGACGATGCGCGGCATCACAGCTTCTTGAGCGGGTCGGTCCCGAGCGCGCGCATGGCGTCGATCTGCTCGGTCACCATCATGGAGCCGAGTTCGCTGGCCATGCCGGAGGCGTTGCGGCCTGAGACCATGAGGCTGGTGAGTACCGGGCCGAGCTCCTTGATCATGGACAGGCTGACCAGCGCACCGGTGATGGCTGCTGCGCCGAAGGTGGCCAGCGTGGCGGCCGAGTTCAGCGCGAGCACGCCGCCGGTGAAGAAGCCCGTCAGGATGACAATGGGCAGCGAGCCGATGCCGATCTTGTCAGCCTGCGTAATGATGTCAGCCAGGTAAAACGGGCGGCGGAAGAGATTGGCAAGCGCACGGCCAGAGAGCAGCGCATACTGCTGCGTGGCCATCACAATGTTCTTCACTGCTCTTTCGAGGCTCTGTAGCGGCATGTCTGGTCAGTGTACGACTGTTGGATGCGGCGCCGGCCTATTCGTTTTCAGGCAAATCGAGGCTATCACGCGGGAGGCCGTACGAGCGGCTGCCTCGGTTCCGGTGTCGCACAACTCTGGTGAACGGGCACTACTCTTTGACGCGCTTGCGAATCTCCACATTGAGCCGCTTGATCTTCTGGTTCAGGGTGGAGAGCGGAATGTGGAACTGCTCGGCGGCCTCGGTCTGGTTCCAGTTGCAGCGCTCCAGCTTGTCTACGATGATGCGGCGCTCGATGTCCTCGAGAATGTCAAACAGCGAGGAATCGGGGTTATGCTCCAGCAGGCTCGAGGTGTAGCTGCGGCCGGTGATGTGTCCGGGAAGCAGGTCAGCCCCGATAGAGCCGCCCAAAGAGAGAACCACGCCCCGCTCGATGACGTTCTCCAGCTCGCGAACGTTGCCTGGCCAGTCATAATCGACCAGGATGCGCAGCGCTTCCTGCGTGAGCGTGCGGGTTTCAAGGCCGTTTTCCTCTGAGAATCGCTTGAGGAAGTGCGCAGCCAGCAGCGGAACGTCTTCCCGGCGCGCGCGCAGCGGCGGCAGGTCAACGGCGATGACGTTGAGCCGGTAAAAGAGATCTTCACGAAACCTGCCCTCGCGCACGGCCTGCCGCAGGTCTACGTTGGTAGCAGCCAGGATGCGCACATCCACCTGTATCTCCTGGATGCCGCCAAGCTGCATGAAGCGCCTGTCCTGGAGCACGCGCAGGATCTTTGCCTGCGTGTCCATGCTCATGGTGCCGATCTCGTCCAGGAAGAGCGTGCCGCCGTTGGCTACCTCGAAGAGGCCCTTCTTGGCGGCGATGGCCGAGGTAAAGGCGCCCTTGACGTGTCCGAAGAGGGTGGATTCGAGAAGCTCGCTTGGCACCGCGCCCGTATTTACGGGTACGAAGGGCTTGTCGCGCCGCGGCGAGTTGGCGTGGACGGCCTTAGCAATCAGCTCCTTGCCCGTTCCACTCTCGCCCTGTATGAGCACGGTGGAGCGGGTGGGGGCGACCTGTGCCACGAGGTCGAAGATGCGAAGCATGGGTTCACTTTTGCCGATGATGTTGCTGAAGTTGTAGCGCAGCTTGAGCGCCCGCTTGAGCTGGATGTTCTCCGTCTCGGCGCGGTAGCGGGCGATGGCTGCGCGAATATCCGCCAGCAGCTTTTCGTTGTCCCACGGCTTCTGGACGAAATTCTGCGCGCCACTGCGGATGGCTTCGACGACGTTTTCCACCTTGCCGAAGGCGGTGAGCATGATGACCGGCAGCTCGGCCTGGCGCTCGCGGATGAGCGGCAGCAACTCAAGGCCGCTTTTGCCTGGTAGCGCAAGGTCGAGCAGCACGAGGTCATAGGAGCTTTGCTCGATGCGTTCGAGACCAAGCTCGCCATTTACCGCGGTCTCGACCGTGTAGCCCTCCATCGTCAGCAGCGTCTCAAGCGATTCGCGGATGGCGACTTCGTCATCGACTATGAGGATGCGATGCGCCTGCTCACCTTCACCCGAGGTTAAAACTGGCGACATGGACAGCGTTCCTTCAGACATGCGCAGGCTTCCTCAGCATGGGAAATTCCAGATAAAAGGTTGTGCCGTTGCCCACCTGGCTTTCCACGTGAATTTTTCCGGCGTGCTCCTGGATGATGCCGTAGGTAACGGCGAGCCCGAGTCCGGTGCCCCGGCGCTGACCCTCCTTCGGCGCGGACTTGGTGGTGAAGAACGGGTCGTAGATGCGCTGGAGATGATCGGGCGCAATGCCGGAGCCGGTGTCCGTGATGGCGACACTGACGTGGCCGTTCGCCTCGGTTGCGATGCGGAGGACCCCGCCCTCAGTCATCGCGTCCTTCGCATTCAGAAACAGGTTGAGAAACACCTGCTGCAGCTTGCCGGGGTTGCCGAGGATTGCGGGAAGCCCGGGGGCCAGCGCAGCCTCAAGCCGTACCTGGC
>CAYQYM010000164.1:0-5908 GCA_964421715.1 uncultured Acidipila sp. | reverse complement strand
AGACCAACCTGCTGGCCCTGAACGCCGCGATTGAAGCGGCGCGCGCCGGCGAGCAGGGGCGCGGATTCGCCGTTGTGGCCGGCGAGGTACGCCGGCTCGCCGAGAGCACTCGTAACGCAACCAGCGAGATTGCGCAGATGATCGATGGCATTCAACTGCACACGCGCGGCGCGGTGGATGCCATGCAGTCCGGCACAGCAAGGGTGAATGAGGGCGTCGAGACAACCACCCGCGCAGGCGAGGCCCTCGCCCGCATCATCAGCATGGCAGACCAGGTGGACACCATGATCGCGCAGATCGCCACCGCATCCATGCAGCAGGCCGAGGCGGCGCGGCAGTCAAGCGCAAATCTTGACACCATCAACCGGCTCGGCGAAGAGAGCGCGGCCGAGATTCCCTCCACCACGGGCATTGTGAACTCGGTGGAGGCCGGCGCGCGCCGCCTCCAGGAGCATGTCCGCCGTTTTCGGCTGGAGGAGTCCTCCCGTGACAGCTTCTCCCGGCCGGAGCCGCCCGGCCGCTTCCTCCAACCAGCGCCCACATTCGGCGACTGACCTCCTTGCCCTTCCCTCGCCCGGCAAATGGGCAGAGCCGCAGTGGCTCTGCCCTTGTCTTTGGCGGCGATCTTTGCCACCTCTAAAAGCTGAGCGATTCACCGGCGTTCGGCTTCAGCACCTCAGCCGCGCCGCCCAGGTGCTGCTCCAGTTGCTCAGGCGTGCCCACGAGCGGCGGAAACGTGCCGAAGTGCAGAGGGAGGACGCGCTTCGCTCCCACCCACTTCGCCGCCGTGGCCGCCTCGCGCGGACCCATGGTGAAGTGGCCGCCGATGGGCAGCATCGCAAGCTGCGGCTGATAGAGTTCGCCGATCAGCTTCATGTCTGAGAACAGCGAAGTATCCCCGGCGTGGTAGAGAATCGGGCCGCCCTCGACCGCAACGATCAGACCGGCGGGCGAGCCGCCATAGATCATCCGGTCTCCGTCCTGAATGCCGGAGGAGTGCTTCGCCTCGACCAGGGTGACGGTGACGTCCTCAAACTGGTAGGAGCCGCCAAGTCCCATGGGAACAGCCCTCTCCACTCCCTTGGACTGCACCCAGGCAGCCAACTCGAACATACCGATGACGGTCGCGCCCTTTTCCTTCGCGATGGAAACCGTATCGCCCACGTGATCGAAGTGTCCATGCGTCAGCAGTACCAGGTCGATCTTCTCCGGCAGCTTGTAACCCTTCGGGTACTTCGGATTCTGGGAAATATAGGGATCAATCAGAATGGACGTGCCCTTGGGCGTGGCGACATGCACAGCCGAGTGGCCGAGCCAGGTGATCTTTGTCATGCACTAACTCCGGAAGGTTAAGATTTCTTACACGTGTAAGATGCCACACCGAAACGGAAGAAGCAGGTGGTTGCGAGTTCATCAAAACACGGAGACCATTCGGGGCGGCAGCCTGCGGCAGGACCGTTAGACTGGCTTCCATGAGCATCCCCGAACCAGTGGTGCGCCGCGGCAAAGATCCGCGCCTGCCCGCCGGGCCGCCCTTCTGGCCGCGCGTCTTCTCCGGGCGCATCTTCCGCATGAATGCGGTGGAATTTATGGTGTCGGCTGCGCGGGATTTTGGCGACCTGGTGCACTACAGAGCCGCGGGCCGGGATGCCTACCAGTTCAGCCATCCGGAGCTGGCGCAGGAGATGCTCG
Source organism: uncultured Acidipila sp. (assembly GCA_964421715.1). Taxonomy (GTDB): domain Bacteria; phylum Acidobacteriota; class Terriglobia; order Terriglobales; family Acidobacteriaceae; genus CAYQYM01. The sequence goes on along the minus strand of CAYQYM010000164.1, from coordinate 4,216 downwards.
TGCGGGACGCGCCGAAGCACCATCGAGGCATCGTCATGCAGCGCTCGCGGCTGGTGCTGGGCGAGGGGCTGCTCACGAGCGAAGAGCCCCTGCACATGCGCCAGCGCAGGCTAGCGCAGCCGGCGTTTCATCGCGAGCGGGTCGCCGCCTATGGCCGCGTGATCGGCAGGTTTGCGGAGCAGACCGCGCTTTGCTGGAAACCCGGCGAGCCCTTCGATGCGCACCGGGACATGCTGTTGCTGGCGTTGAAAATTGTAGGCAAGACGCTCTTCGATGCAGAGGTGGACGGCGACGTGGAGAAGATCGCCGCTGCCGTGGATGCGTTCATGAGTTTTATGCCGCTGGTATTTCTGCCATTTTCAAACACCTTGCAAAAGCTACCTATTCCGGCGATGACGCGCATTCGCCGCAGCCGCGCGGAGTTGGACGCGCTGATCTACGGCATGATTGGCGAGCGGCGGCGCGATAGGCGCGACCGCGGCCACCTGCTCTCGATGCCGCTCGCCGCGGAAGACGAGGAGGGCTCAGGCCAAATGTCTGACGAGCAGGTGCGGGACGAGTGCCTGACCGTGATGCTGGCAGGCCATGAGACCACGGCGAACGCTCTCAGCTTCGCGCTATGGCTGCTGGCCACCAGGCCGGAGGCTCAGCAGCGGTTAGCCGACGAAGCCGCGGACGTGCTCGGCGATGCAGTGGCAGAGGCCGCGCACTACAGCCGTTTGCGCTATGCGTACAAGGTGTTCGCCGAGGCGATGCGGCTTTACCCGCCCGTGTGGGTAACGGCGCGCACCGCCGCCGAGAACTATGAATATCGCGGCTTTCGCATCCGCGCAGGTTCCATCCTGCTGGCGCCACAATGCGTAATGCACCGCGACCCGCGCTTCTGGGACGAGCCTGACGCCTTTCGCCCAGAACGATTTCACGACGAGGCGAAGAGCGCCCGGCCGCGCATGTCCTACTTCCCTTTTGGCGCGGGCAACCGACAATGCATCGGCGAGGGCCTGGCGTGGATGGAGGGCGTGTTGACGCTGGCCTCCATTCTGCGGCGCTGGCGATTGCGCAGCGCCGGGCCGGAGCAGATCGCCGTCAGCGCCAAGGTGTCACTGCGGCCCCGCGGCCCGGTGATGCTGGTGGCCGAAAGGCGCTGACTTCCTATACGCTGGCGTGTCGGCCATGGTTGCCCTTAGCGCGCTCTACGCCAGCATCATCTTCGCCGCCGCGTTCCTGCTCTTCCTGGCTGAGCCGATGGCCGCCCGCGAGCTGCTGCCGGTGCTGGGCGGCTCAGCCGCGGTGTGGACGGTGTCGCTCGTCTTCTTCCAGGTGGCGCTGCTGGCCGGCTATGGCTACGCGCACCTGCTATCGCGCTGGCCGCTGCGCAGCCAGGCCTGGACACACATTGGCATGCTGCTGGCGGCCACCGCACTCTCTGGCGTGCATGTAAAACCGGCGCTTGCCGGAACCGTATGGCACCCGGCGCGCACCGAGCTGTGGCTGCTTACAGCCATCATCGGCGCTCCTTATTTTGCACTGGCTGCCACCACGCCGCTGCTGCAGAGCTGGTACCTGGCGACGTTTCACAGCGATCCTCCGTGGCGCTTCTTTGCCCTGTCGAATGCGGCCTCGCTGCTGGCGCTGCTCGCCTATCCTGCACAGCTTGAGCCGCGCCTGGCGCTTACGGTGCAGACGCACCTCTGGTCCGACGGGTTCTTCCTCTTCGCAGTGCTCTGCGGAGCGGTCGCCTTTACACTGCGCGGGAACGCAGCCCGCCTACCCGAGCGAACACAGCAGGAACAGCCGCGGCCCGGCACAGCGCTGCTGTGGCTGTTACTCTCCGGCTGCGGCGGGCTGCTGCTCACGGCGGTGACGACGCACATCAGCCAGAACATCGCCGCGGTGCCGCTGCTGTGGATCCTGCCGCTGCTCGCCTACCTCTTCAGCTACATCGTTGCATTTCACAGCCCTCACCGGTATCCGCGCGGGCTGGTTGCCCGGCTGGGCGCATTTGCGCTCGGGCTGGCTGCTTATCTTGTCTATCCCACCGGCCGCTCGCTGCCTGTTCGCATCGGCGTACCGCTCTGGTGCGGCGTGCTCTTTCTGCTCTGCTGGTTTTTGCACGGTGAGCTTTACAGGCTGCGGCCGAGGTCGAACGTGACCGGCTACTATCTGCTGCTTGCGCTCGGCTCCGCACTGGGCACAGCGTTTGCCGCGCTGGCTGCGCCGATGCTATTTGTAGACAACGCGGAGCTGCCCTGCGGACTGGTGCTCGCGGCTGTGCTGGGGCTGGTGCTTCACTGGTGCGCGCAGTGGCCTGCCCGACTCTTCTGGATCTCGGCGACGCTCGTGCTGGGGTATGTGGGCGCTGTCCAGTCGCGCGTGTGGCAGCAGGACACGGTAGCAGCGCTGCGCAGCTTCTACGGCACGCTGCGCGTGACCCAAACCCATGCCGTTGCCGGCCCGCTCATCACGCGCACGCTTTATCACGGCACCATTCAACACGGCACACAGCTCTTCGGCGAAGGACTGCGGCAGATGCCGACCAGCTACTACGCGCCGCAATCCGGTGTCGGCATGGCGCTGCGGCTCTGCTGCGATGACAGACCGAAGCGTGTGGGCGTGGTGGGACTCGGCGCGGGCACGCTCGCCGCCTATGGCAAGGCGGGCGATGTCTTCCGCTTTTACGAGATTGACCCGCTGGTGGAAAGGCTGGCGCGCGCGTGGTTCACCTATTTGCGTGAGAGCCCGGCACAGGTCCAGGTGCTGTTGGGCGATGCGCGCGTCAGCATGGCGCGCGAGCGTCCCGAGCACTATGACGTGCTCGTGCTCGATGCATTTTCAGGCGACGCCGTACCGGTACACCTGCTCACGGCCGAGGCGATAGCACTCTACCGCAAGCATCTGAACCCGGGTGGATCGCTGTTGTTCCACATCTCCAGCCAGTATGTCGATCTTGAACCGCTGCTCGCGCGTGAGGCGGAGCACGCCGGACTGCATGCGGTCGTGATTCACAGCAGCGGCCACGAGGAGTTCGGACAGTTTCCAGCAGACTGGGTGCTCATGACGGCTAGCCAGGAGCTGCTGCGGCAGCCCGAGATAGAGCAGGCGTCGCGGCCTGCCACACTGCGCCGCGATGCACCGCTCTGGACCGATGCACAGTCAAGCCTGCTGCCGCTGCTTAAGTAAGCCGCAGGTGCTGCTTATGTAAGCCGTACGCGCAGGTCGCCGCCGGTCATGTGCGCGGGCGGCTCCACGCCCAACAGGCTGAGCAGCGTGGGCGAGATGTCCCGCAACGAGCCGTCCGCGCGCAGTGAGTACCGCTTCGCCTCTTCCGCAACGTAGATCAGCGGCACGGGGTTGGTGGTGTGCGCGGTGTGCGGGCCGCCGGTGGCGGGGTCCGCCATCAACTCTGCGTTCCCGTGGTCCGCAGTGATGAGCATGGCGCCGCCGCGCTGCTTGAGGGACTGGTAGATGCGGCCGAGGCATGCATCCACCACCTCAACCCCGCGAATTGTAGGCTCAAGGCGGCCCGAGTGGCCGACCATATCCGCGTTTGCGAAGTTCACGACGACGAGATCGAACGCTGTATCCTCAACCGCCTTGATGACAGTTTCGGTAATGCCCTCGGCGCTCATCTCCGGAGCAAGATCGTAGGTTGCCACTTTTTTCGAAGCCACCATCTGCCGGTCTTCTCCGGCAAACGGTGTCTCGATGCCGCCGTTGAGAAAATAGGTCACGTGCGCATACTTTTCCGTCTCGGCAATGCGCAGGTTGCGGAGGTTGGCCTGCGCCAGCATGTTCGCCAACAGGTTTTCCATCGACTCCGGCAATATCACCATCGGCAGCGTGAAGAGCTTGTCGTACTGCGTCATCGTGACGTAGTGCAGACCGGAAGGAACGGTGGCGGGCGGGATGATACGGTCGAGATCGCCGGCATCCGGCAGCTCGCGTCCCCTGTCTTTCGTGAGGCTGCTGTTGCGTGCCAGCACGCGGGTAATCTGCCTGGCGCGGTCAGCCCGGTAGTTAAACATGATGCAGACGTCCTCGTCGCGGATGACCCCGTGCGGCTGGCCGTCTGCATTTGTAACTGTGAACGGCACAATAAACTCGTCGGTGATGCCGTTGTTGTAAAGCTCTCGCATCCTGGCAATCGGGTCGGCGGTTGCGCCGCCCTCTGCCTGCCCCTTTACCATCGCGTCAAACGCCATCTTCTCGCGCTCCC
>CAYQYM010000163.1:0-5926 GCA_964421715.1 uncultured Acidipila sp. | reverse complement strand
GACAAGCTCCGTCGCGAAGACATGCTGACACTTCAGGATGACATCTACTCCGAGGTAGATCAGGAGTTTGCACAGCGCTTCGCCTACGCCATTGACCACGCGCAGCACACCACGCCCAGGCTCAGGCAGGCCGCGGACCTGCTGCGCTCCTGGGATGGCGTGCTTTCCGTCGATTCAGCCGCTGCATCCATCGTGGAGGAGGCGAAGGCCTCCTTCTGGCCCATGCTGCTGCGGCCCCGGCTCGGCGAGGGCTGGCGGCTCTACACCTGGGCAGAGAGCGGCTTTGCGCGCGAGGAGCTCATCATGCATACCCCCGCCGCGTGGCTGCCACGGCAGTACGGCAATTGGGACGATTTTCTGGCCGCCGTTGTGGCCGAGGGTCTTAAACAGAAGGACACGCCGCCGGACCTGCGCAACTGGGTCTACGGGTCGTGGCACCGCGTCGATCTCGAACACCCGCTCTACGGCCTGCTGCCCTGGTTCAGGACGTGGACCGGCACCGGCGCGCAGGCGCAGTCCGGGAACGGATCCACGGTGAAGCAGGTGGGCCGCACCTTCGGCCCGTCCCAGCGTTTCACGATGGATTGGAGCGCACCGGACCAGTCCACCGAAAACATTGTCATGGGGCAGTCCGGAGACCCGCTCAGTCCCTATTACCGCGATCAGTGGCCCTACTGGTACAGCGGTACTAGCTTTCCGCTGCCGTTTTCGGACGACGCGGTGAAGGCGGCTGCGCAGCACACGCTGCGGCTCGTGCCGTGAAACGGAGGAAATACACGGCACTGCCGGGCCCCCGCCACGTGCTTATCATCCATCTGTGAGGTTCTCGCTCCGTTTTCCATCTACGGCATCCTCCCTGACCACGCGGCGCTACCGCCGGCGCGTGCTCAGGGCGCTCTCGGTGCTTATTGTGCTGCTACCCCTGGCCTGGCGCGGCGCATCCTGCGGACATGACTACGACTTCCACCTCGATTCGTGGCTCACCTGCCTGGACCAGTGGCGCGAAGGCGTCATGTATCCCCACTGGATGGCTGCGGCCAACTATGGGGCAGGTGAGCCGCGCTTTATCTTCTACCCGCCTCTTACCTGGATGACAGGCGCGCTGCTCGGACTGCTGTTGCCCTGGGGCTGGACGTCGCTCGCCTTTACCCTGCTCGCGTTGATGGCCGCCGTACACAGCTTTGACCGCATGGCGCGCGAGTGGATGAGTGAGGACGCAGCCACGGTCGCCGCCTGCTGCTACATCGCCAATCCCTACCTGCTCTTCGCCGCCTATGAACGCACGGTCTATGGCGAGCTGGCCAGCGCCGCCCTGCTGCCACTCGTGGTGCTTTATGGACTGCGCGAGCGCCGCGCCATGGCTCCACTTGCCCTCACTCTCGGTGCGCTCTGGCTCACCAATGCGCCCTCCGCCCTGATGGCCAGCTACCTGCTCGCCGCGCTCGTGCTCATCGCACTCTTGCAGCAACGGGAGTGGCGCCTCGCCGTTCGCGCCGCCGGCGCTGTCGTGCTGGGGTTGGCCCTGGCCGGCATCTACCTTGTACCTGCCATCTACGAGCAGCGCTGGGTGCAGATCATGCGCGCTATCGGCCCGGACATGCGCGTGGAAGACGGCTTTCTGTTCGGCTACACCGCTGACCCCTTTCACAACCAGGTGCTGCGCACCGCCTCGTGGATCGCCGTGAGCCTTATCGCGGTCAGCCTGATTGCGGCTGTCACAGCCGCGCTCAGGAACAGGCGCGAGGCGCAGCGGCTCGGCCTGCCGCTTGCCGGGGTGAGCCTGCTTATCGCGTTACTGCTGCTGCCCTTCAGCGACTCCGCCTGGCACCTGCTGCCCAGGATGGAGTACCTGCAGTTCCCCTGGCGATGGCTGCTGGTGCTCGGCCTCACCAGCGCCGCGCTCACCGGCCTCGGTCTCGGCGGCAGCTTCCGTGATGCGACGACGCGGCGCGCCATCGGCATCCGGTCTGTCACGGTGCTCGCCTTCACGGTTGGCATGGCCACACTCGCGGGCAGTCTCTTCTGGCAGCGCTGCGATGAGGAAGATAGCCCCGCGGCGCATCGCATCTCAGTGCATACTACCGGCGTCGAGGGCACGGACGAATACACGCCCATCGGCGCGGACAAGAGCCTGCTCGCGCCCGGACTGCCGCTGGTGCAGGGTGCCGCCGTGAGCAGCGTGCTGCTGAATCAGCCGCAGCACCTGCTGCTGAATCTCTACGCACCGAGCGCAGGCACAGTCATCCTCCGCCGCATGGGCTACCCTGCATGGCATCTGCTAGTGAATGGGCGCCGGGCCACTACGCTCGCCAGGCGGGACGGCCTCATCGCGGTCACAGTTCCCGCCGGCCCGTCTCAGCTCGAGCTCAGCTACCGCACCACGCCAGACCTCTGGCTGGGCCGTGCGCTCACGCTGCTGGGCCTGCTGCTGTGGGTGTTGTCGCTGCACTTCGTTCGACTATGATGAACGCAATGTCTTTAGACCTGAGAGCCATCGACGTGAGGTCTATTCTCGAGAGTGGCGTGGAGCAGACCGACGCCGCTCTGGAGAGGCTGCTGCCCGCCGCCTCCCGGGTCCCCGTCTCGATTCACCGCGCCATGCGCCACAGCACCTTTGCCGGCGGCAAGCGGCTCCGGCCCGTCCTGTGCTATGAAGCGGCGCGCACCGTCAGCGGGCGTGTTCCGGAGAGCATCGCCGCGCTCGGCGCAGCGATCGAGATGCTGCACACCTACTCTCTCATTCACGACGACCTGCCCGCGCTCGACAACGACGACCTGCGCCGCGGCAAGCCCACCTGCCACGTCGTCTTCGGGGAGGCGATTGCCATTCTCGCCGGAGATGCACTGCAGACACTGGCCTACCAGGTGCTGGCCGGGCTCGACTGCCCGGCCACGGCGCGGGTTGAGATCCTTCGCCTCATCGCGGAGGCTACAGGCACAGTGGACGGAATGATCGGCGGCCAGGTGCTCGACCTCGAGGCGGAGAAGGCCACGCCAGACGCGGCGATGGTCGAAGCCATTCACCGCGCCAAGACCGGCGCGCTCATCCGCGTCAGCGTTGTCAGCGGGGGCGTCTATGCCGGCGGCAGCCTGGAGGATGTTGCCAGGTTGACGCGGTTTGGTCGCAAGGCGGGCCTGGCCTTCCAGATCGTGGACGACATTCTCGACGTCACCCAAAATTCTGAGCATCTGGGCAAGACAGCGGGCAAGGACCTCGCCAGCGTCAAGGCCACATGGCCTGCCGTCTACGGAGTGGAAGAGTCCCGCCGCCAGGCCGCCATGCTCATCGCCGATGCCTTTGCCGAACTCGATATCTACGGAGCGCAGGCCGATGGCCTCAAAGCCGTGGCCAACTACCTGGTAGATCGTACTCACTGAAGTCGGGTAAACAGCAATGAGTTTTGGTGAAGAAGAGGTCCTGGCCGCGTTGCGGGATGTCTACGACCCCGAGCTGCCTGTCAACATCGTCGATCTCGGACTCGTCTATCGCGTCAAGGTCGAACGGGACACGACCTATCCGGGGACTGTGCCCAAGCACCGCATCGCGATCGACATGACGCTGACCAACCGCAATTGCCCAGCCCACGGCATGATTACCGAGGCAGTGCTAAACCGCCTCGCTGGCCTGGAGCAGGTTTGCGCAGCCGAGGTGCGGCTGGTATGGGAGCCGGCCTGGAGCCCGGAGCGCATCAGACCCGAGACGCGTGCACGGCTTCGTTCGGTTTAGCGGGCGATGAGGCTCCGCAGCCTCTGTCCCTGCTCGGCCACCTGCTCCACCAGGTCCTCGGCCTTGACGAAAAAGTCCTGCGCGCTGCGGATGTAGCGCGGAATATTCGTCCAGATCTCCTTCGCGGCTTCGGGGTACTCAAGCAGCGCCACCCCTGCGGCTCCGGCGGCCAGCGCCAGCGCGCTCTTGCGCCGGCCTGAGAAGAGCAGCACCGCGCTAGCAGCCAGCGTGCCCGCGGCCAGCATGCGCTGCCATGAGACGTCTTCCATTGCATTGCGTGCCGTCTCCGGCAGGCTGTCGCCAATCTGTTGCGGAATTCGAGTCAGGTCCATAAAGATCAGTCTTCTCTCTTGAAATCCGGGTGTCAGAACCGGAGATTTTGCTCCTCCAGTAAGATGCGGCCCCGGCGCTATTCGAGGTCGAAATCGCGCAGAGGCTTGCCCGTGTCCGGCGACTCCTTGGCCTTGCGCAGCGCCTCTTCAAAGCGCTTGTTCAGCAGGTCGCCTTTATTTTTCTCCGCATCCACGGCCTGGCGAAACAGGCTCTCTCGCCGCTCGTCCTGTTCCTTGAGCGCACGGGCGGCAGTCTCAAAGTCCTCAAAGGTGCGTTTGCGCGGGGCAGGGGTATGGCCGATGATGGCGCGCGTCTCAGGGTCAATTTTGAGGATTGCCCCACAGTCCGGACAGGTGACCTCAAATGGCTGTTGCTTTCCCATAACCGCCGATTCTAACCCAGCACGCGCGCTGCCGGTCGCAGCAGCCGATTCACGCCGCTGGATACGAAAAAGCTGGCGGCTACACGAAGAGCGCCTTGTGGCCCGGACACTCCTGTGATGCGTTCTCAACCAGCAGATCGGTCAGCCCAAGACCGTGCCGGGAGAGGAACCACGCACCCCCGATTACGCGCTCCTGCGGGTGCAGCCCCGGTGCCAAGGCAAGATAGAGCGCAGAGACCTGCCTGCGCAGGCTCTCGTCTTTCTGTAGCTGAAAATTTGCCGCAAGCCTCCGCAGACGGTTCATCTGGTAGCGCATTTTCGAGGCGGCCACGTCCGCGGAGCGGCCCAGCCCGGCATCGAGCGACGCCATCCAGCGCGTCACCTCGGCGAGCTCGGCGTCGAGCGCCTTGCCTGCTGCGGCCAGCTTCTGCTTGCCTTCGACCGGCAGCGTTCGCGCGCCCAGTCGGGCTGCCAGATCCTCAGGCCGCTGGGCAAAGAGGCCGTCGATCGAAAGCTCATAGCGAGAGAGAATGGCCGCCGCCTCCGGCTCGACCAGCGTGGCTGAGAGCCTGGGGAGCACCGGCGTTGTCCGCCCCAAAATTTGCCGGTAGACCACATCGGCCTGCGCGAAGTAAGCAATCTCCGCCGGACCGCCGATGTAAGCCGACGTGGGAAGAATCGCATCCTGAAACACCGGCCGCAGCAACGCATTCGGACTGAGCCGCTCCGGCGCTGTCTCCAGTATCTGGAGCAGGTCTTTCGTGGTGCAGCTCTCGCGCCCTGCAAGCCAGGTGCCGTCGGCGCGGCGCTTCAGCGGCAGCCGCGCCCCGGTCTCCGCGTCCAGCAGAAACAGCAGGCTTGCACCCGGCTTTACCAGCACCTGTGCGTGATAGCCTGCCTGCCCCAGCTCGCGGTTGCGCGTCAGCAGCGCTTCTTCCAGTGCGTCCGCGTGAGAGATGGCCTGCGCAAATACATGCGCTCCCTGGGCGTGAAACTTCCGCGAGGCGGCATCGATCACGATGAGCCCGCTCGAGGCAAACGCCCGCACCATGAACCGCCCAAACGCCTCGGCATAGGTCGCCTCCGGCCTGTAGCAGTCTTTGAGCAGGTCCACCAGCGGCCCGGGACCAAGCAGCGCCGCTGCCTCTGCAACCAGCCCGCGCACGCCTTCGCCCAGCAGCACGCCTCCGGCCGGCGTCTCATGCTCTCGGCGTCCCTCCAGTTTCAGCCGGTGCAGCTCATGGCGCGAGGGCAGGGTAACGTGGTCCGCTTCTGCGAGATCGTGGTCCTCGCTGGCCAACCAGAAGACGGGCACCTGCGGCATGCCGGCTGCCGTCGCATCCTGGGCCTTGCGAATGGCCGTTGCCGCCTTCAGCAGCGTGTAAAGCGGTCCACCCAAGATCGTCACCTGCTGGCCGGTGACAACGGCCCCGGCTCCGGCACGCAGTCTGCCGATGTTGTTCAGGGTCTTCTCCCCTGCACCC
>CAYQYM010000162.1:0-5942 GCA_964421715.1 uncultured Acidipila sp. | reverse complement strand
GGTCAGCAACGGCCATCACGCTCCGGCTGCACTGCCGGCCGTGCCTACGCGCGCCCCAGCCACCACCATTGACCAGCTCGAGCACGAGTTTGAGCGCCGCAAGAGGCGCGAGCTTGAAGTGGCCCGCATCACCGGCAGCGGCGGCGGCCCTGAGGTGGCGCAGCGCCGCACGGGAGACAAGGTGGGCCGTAACGACCCATGCCCCTGCGGCTCCGGCAAGAAATACAAAAAGTGTCACGGCCTGGGCGAGGCCTGATCCCGGCCCACTCGGGGCGGCGATTGCAAACCTCCAGGGGTTCGCATATCAATCCAGAAAAGTAGACAAGAAGCTAAAACAAAACGCCCGGCAGCCGGAAACGGCTGGCGGGCGTTCGTCACTGCCGGCGTTAGAAGCGCGCCAGGTAAACGTCCGGATTTTCGTTTGTCAGGATCTGAAAGGAGCCGGCAAAGCCATGCATCTGTCCAAGCCTATCGCTCGCCGTCTGGTCGTAGTCGCCCATATAGGCGGGGTTGATCAGGCCGTCGTTGCCATGAACAGGCGCAAAGGCAGTTACCGTCTTGCGCTCGTCGCCCCAGGAGGAGCCGTGGTTGGTGGAGATCGAGCAGTAGCGATCCACTTTTACGTTTAACGGATCGTTGCGCCGGTCGTAATAGCAGACCGCCACGTTGCTCCTGTGGTCGACCGCGATCCCCGGCATGAACTGATCACGGCCCGTGCCGTCAAAGTCCTGCGAAGTCGGACTCACCATGGACGCCTGGCTCCAGGTTGCCCCGCCGTCCAGCGAATGGCTTACCACCACGTCGCCGTAGCTGTAGAACCCGCTGGGCGAGAGCAGGTCTACGCTCTGGTTTGCGACGCCATCCGTCCAGGCCAGGTAGAGCTCGTCGTTCGCCGGATCAATGGCCAGGCTGGGAAAATCATTGGTGCGGAACAGGCCCTGCAGAGAGCTGCCGTCGCCCGTCGGCACAATCGTCGAGACGGTGCGTGGCGCGCTGAAAGTGGTACCGTGATTGGTCGAGCTGGCGATCTTAATGGAGCGCGACCCGTCAGCGTTAAAGGTTTCGTAGGCCACTTTTACTGCGCCTTTTGAATCGACCGCCACCTGCGAGCCCTGCACCGCATTACCGCTCGCGTCGCACTGCTGCTCGATAACGGAGGGGGCGGACCAGGTCTGTCCACCGTCAGAGGAGCTGACCAGCTCGACCGCGTAGCGGACATCGCCGGGGCACGCAAGGCTGCTTAAGCTGAAGTCGAAGTCCGTATAGGTGACGTAAATATCCAGCGGGTGACGAATGTCGGCCGTCATCCACTCCTTGTCCAGAAAATGCGAAAGACCGTCCTTCGCTGCAGCGGTTACCGGCGGCTGCCAGGTAAGGCCGCCGTTGAGCGATGTGGAGAGCGAGACCGCGGAGAGGGGTTTGCGCTTACCTTGCGCATCCGGCGCTGTAGCCGTGGTGAACAGCGACGACTCGTAGACGGTGGACTCACCGGTGCAGCTGAGGACGCCGTCACCGCCGAGGAAGTTCGCCGGGTCGGTCCCGGGATTCAGATATTCGAGCGCGTGAAAGCTTCGCCCACCGTTGAAGGATACGGCGACGCCATTAAAGCTTGCACCGGCGTTCGGATTCAAACCCGCGGTGCGAAGGTAGGCGCCCGAGTCGTTGTAGGCGGAGACTACCGTGTTACCGCACCATGCAGTCGAGGTTTCATTCTGCGTGAAGCCCCCAAGCACCGAGAGTTCGTAATCAAGTTCCGGGTTGCTGACTGGGACGACACCTGGGCCAAGGTCGGGCAAAGTCCCCCTGCGATCGTGCCCCCTTCCGATCTTATTTGAGCGGGACATGGCGCTCATGACGCTTGCATTGGGCAGGGCGGGGCGACCGCCATCTCCTTCGCTTCCATCAGAAAAGCCGGAGTGCTTCTGCGTCTGTTCCTGGGCGAAGTGCAGCAGGTTGAGTGTGGAACCGGAGAGCAGCTTCTGTTTAGCGGCAGGAATCTTGTTAGCAGCGGTGACGTACTGGCTCAGCCTCTGCTGGCGTGTGCTGTTGGTTGCACTTTGCGCATGTGCAAGGGCAGGTACGCATGCGGCAAGTGCAAAGCAGGCACTCAGGCGCAGATAGAAGCTCTGGCGGGGATTGTTCATGGGGGTCTCCGTTGTGCAGGTGAGCGTGAGAGGAGGGCCCTGAAAGGCAGGTTCAGGGCAAGCCGTAGCCGGGGACTGCTTACGACAGACACGGCGATGAGGAGGACCTCCATCGCCGTGGGCAGAACTATAACAGGGGTTTTTTCGCGTGTGAATAACAATTGTAGTCGCACGAAAATTGGCAGCAGCGGCAGCCCGGGGAAATGGTTTCCCCTATCGCCCTGTGGAGGTCCCGGCGAGAGCGCCGCTGCTCAGCGTGCCGGCTTGCTGAAAAGCTCGTGCAGTATGTTGCCGAGCGCATCCGCCGCAAGATTGAAGCCGATCGTCCTGCCCGTGACTGAACCGCGTTCCAGCCGGTCCGTTCCGAGCTTCGGATAGTAGACCTGCTCGGCAAGGAATGCTGCGCCTGCCGTGCCCGCCAGCAACGGCAGGTTCACCATCTTTCGCCCGGAATCCGTTCGTCCAATGACGATCCAGCCAAGGGCGCTGCCCATGCGCGCCCTTGCAGAGTGGCCCGCGCCCAGCGGGATGTAGCGCGGCTCCATGCCGAGCGTCACCGGCAGGAAGAAATTCGTCAGAAACATCTGCGTCTCAGACTCGCCAAAGCCGCCGATAGCCCGGCGCGCGTGGTAGCGCACATCCTCTTCGAGGTTGTCGCGCCAGGCCTGCACGTCTCGCCCATACTGTTGGAGCACAGCGTCATAAGCCAGCTCTTCCTGCGCATTGTTGATAGCTGGCGCATTCGGAAAGGCGGGCTGGTTGGGGACGGTTGGCCTGCCCGCTATCAGGGCAGCCTGGGCAAAGTTGCGCAGAGCATAGGTGCTGTGTGCCCAATAGACGAACTTGCCGCCGACAGAAAGCGGATAGTAAGAGTCCTGTGTAGACTCGCCATGCATTGCGCGCATGGCAATATCGGGCTGGATCGCCGTCCTCACCAGCTCGCGCCCCACGTTGGTGGCCAGGTCTCCGGCCAGGCTGTAACCGACATAGCGCGCAACGAAGCGCCCCGTTTGGAGCTGCGGAACGTCGAACTCCTTGGCATAGACCTTGCTGCCAAGGTAAGCCGCGCCGGCGGTTCCCAGCAGCTTGGAATAGTTCGGCTGCAGGCTGCCGTTGTAAGAGCGCGTCACCACGAGCGAGGCCGCCGCGTGGCCAATCCGCTGAGCAAAGGCCTCTTCCATACTGGCCGGCCGATAGCGCGGATCCTGCCTGAGGGCCAGCGGCAGCACCAGGTTGCTCAGCGCCATGCGCGTCTCAGCCGTAGCCAGGCCGGTGGCCAGGCGGCGGCCGCGATAGCGTAGTTCGACCTCGCTGCTGCGCCGCCAGTCATCCATGCCCTTGCCGTAGGCGGCCATCGCTTCTTCATAGGCTTTGCCGGTCGCATAATTAAGATTCGCCGGGGGCTGCGGCTGGGCAGGCGCGGAGGGCAGGTTGGGAATACCGGCGATCAATCCCGCTTCGAGAAAGTTGCGGAACGAACCGGTACTGCCAAGGTAGTAGCGCACCGTGGTGCCGCCGTGGCTGCCGTTCAGCGCAGGTGCAGGCCGATACTGGTCCCGCGCCGGGCGTGTGGTCTCTGCAGCGGAGCCATCGAATGGCACCTCTGCGCCAGAGAAATGCATTTCCGGCTCTGCCTTCGTCTGCGCCTCAAGTCGAAGCACGCCGTTCATGCCGGAGCAAAGGATCGCGAGCAGGGCGAGCGTAGAGGTGCGCCTCATAGAGGTTGCCTTTCAGTAGCAGTTGTCGAGCGATAACGTCAGCGTACCGCGGCCAAGTCGCCGCGCCAAGTTACGGTTGTACTCGTGGGAAAATCGCCGTTTGCCACCCTCCGGCGCGCTGTATGGGCGTGGTCGTTTGCTGCTACGGCCGTCCACGCTGAGCGCTTAACCATCTTGCATGCATGCTCGCCGTGGCAGTGCTCACCGCCAGCGTTCTACTCCAAAATGCTGGCGCGGGCGTTGTAATCGAGAGTAGACGTGTACAGCTCAAACGGGACGGAAGGCAGGTGCAGGAAATCAGCAGTTGGGTACCTCTGCCGTCTGGCCGCAGCGCCAGAAGATGGCGAATGATGCCGATCGGCCTTCGGTGCTGGAAGTGCGCCTTGTTTGGATTGTGAAACCTGTGTCGGCTGCATATCCGGCCTACCGGAAGGCGAAGTATCCATGATGGAGTTTGCGCGGGCGGTTGGCATTCAGGTTCCAGAGATCGGCCTCCTCGGTTGCGTGCGGATCCAGGGGAGCAGGGCAATCGCATTATGAATGTGGAAAAGATACTGCAGTGCGGCGATGGGACGTTTGACATTCATCCCGTTGGAGATGCGCCGTAGTGCTGTAACTTTGCTGGCGCACCGCTGCCAGCCTACACACCCTAATGAAGTGCGACACCGCGGGCTTGCCGCAGATCACCCCATGAAGGGCACAGCGGCGCTTTAGAATCGGCGGTGGGTTCTGGCGGCCAGCCAGCGGTCATACTGCACGGGCGGCACCACTCGCAGCACCGCCTGCATGCGCGCGTGACCTGAGCCGCAGACCTGCGTGCACAGGATCGGATACTCCCCGGCGCGCTCGGGCGTGAAGTGAACATGCAGCACCATGCCGGGCACGGCGTTCTGCTTCAGCCGCATGCCCGGCACGAAGAACCCGTGCATCACATCGTGTGCGCGGAGCCGCAGGTCCACCTCGCGCCCGGCGGGAAGCACTAGCACGCTTGAGACTAGGTCATCGCTGCCGCGGGCATCTGCCGGGTCAAGGCCTAGAGGATTGCCCATCGCGGCCTCCACAAGCTGAGGCCGTGTGCTGCCAAAGGCCGCGTCCTGCCCCGGATAGCGAAAGTACCACTGGAACTGGACGCCCACGACCTCTACCTGCAGGGCAGTGGGCGCGGCGCCCTCAAAGCGATCTGCGGCCCACACGTGCTGCGCCATCACTCCAAACGCGGCATAGAGAAGAGAGAGTCCAGCCACTCCGGCCGCCTCCAGCCGCAGCAGGGAGTGGATAGACAGGGCCCTGCGCCTGCGCGGTAGCAGCGCCACAATGAGCAGGACGTGCGCAAGCACGAAGATGCCGCCGAGCCAGGCAAGGTTCACCTCCATCAAGTGGTCAAGAGCGCCGCCGTGCAGCGCGCCATTCGGCGGCATCCACCAGGCTGGTGCGACGGTCTTCATCGGCTACTGGGTATGGCCTTTCCCGGCACTCTCCGCGCGGCCGGACCTGGTCCTGCGCACGAGATCGAGAAACCGCTGATGCACCCGGCGGTCGCTCGACAGCTCGGGATGAAACGTCGCCGCCATCAGGTGACCTTCCTCCACCAGCACGGGCGCGCCTTCACGCCTGGCAAGCACCTCCACGCTGCTTCCTGTGCCTACGATGCGAGGCGCGCGAATGTACACCATTTCAAGCGGGCCGCCGGGCAGGGAAGTGTCACCCAAGTGAATGGAGCTGTCAATCTGGCGGCCGTAGGCATTTCGCTCTACGGCGATATCCATTGCGGCAAGCGAAGCCTGGGCTGGGTTACGCACATCCTTTGCCAGCAGAATGCACCCGGCGCAGGTGCCGAAGGTCGGCGTCTCGGACACAAAGTTCCGCAGCCGGCCCAGAAAGCCGTCGCGTTCCAGAAATTTTAGAAACGTCGTCGACTCGCCGCCCGGGATGATCAGCCCGTCCAGCCCGGCAAGCTCTTGCGGCTTGCGCACCAGCACCGGCTCCGCACCGAGATCGGTAAGCGCAACTGCGTGAGCTGCGTAGTCACCCTGAAGGGCAAGCACGCCAACACGTAAAGTAGTTTCGGTGGCCACTCTTT
>CAYQYM010000161.1:0-5958 GCA_964421715.1 uncultured Acidipila sp. | reverse complement strand
GTGCTTGGCCGTCGCGATGGTCTTATAGATACGCGGGTCGTCGCCCTGGAGTCCATGGATAAACTGCTCGGCCAGCGAACCCGTCAGGTAGGGGTCTTCGCCGTAGGTCTCCTGTCCGCGGCCCCAGCGGGGGTCGCGAAAGATGTTGATGTTTGGCGACCAGAAGTCGAGCCCGTGAAAGATGGTGTGATTGTTGGCCGCCTGTGCCGCCGCAAATTTTGCGCGCGCCTCGGTTGCAATCACCCCGGCCTCTTCAAGGATCATGGCGCGGTCCCAGGTCGCCGCCATGCCAATCGCCTGGGGAAACACGGTGGCATAGCCCGCGCGCGCCACGCCGTGCAGTGCCTCGCTCCACCAGTCGTAAGAGGGCACATGCAGCCGGGGAATGGCCGCAGCGCGATTCTGCATTTGCGACGCCTTCTCTTCGAGTGTCATCCGGCTCACAAGGTCCTCGGCGCGTTTTTCTGCAGGCTGGTGCGGGTCAAGATAGACGGCTGTTTGAGCAAGCGCGCAGCAACTGATTGCGAGCGGCAGGGCAAATCGGAACAGGGCCATTCAAGTCTCCGAGAAATGCGGCCCCAGTGTATAGGAAAGCCGCCCGCGGTGGCCCCGAGTGGTTCGCCGCGAGCCGGGTGCTATGCTTCGCGCATGCAACTGCGCCCGTGGTCCATCTGCCTGCTGCTGTTCAGCTTCTTTTATGCAACGTCCCTGCATGCGCGTGTGACGCGAGTGGAGGTCGCAAGCCGCACCGCAGTGCTGGGCGGGCGCAGCTTCGGGGCTGCCGGACCCTACGAGCGCATCACCGGCCGCGTTTACTTTTCGCTGCCCGTGGCCAGTCCGCACAACCGGGCGATCGTCGATCTCGACAAGGCTGTGAACCTGCACGACGGCGAGGTCGAGTTCTCTTCGGATTTCATCGCGCTGAGGCCAGCAGACCCGGCCAGAAGCAACGGGACACTGATTCTCGAGGTGCCCAACCGCGGGCGCTCACGGCTGCTCGCCCTTGTGGACGGCGGCGACTGGAACGCTGCCGGTGATGCCGGGGACGCCTGGCTGCTGCGGAACGGGTTCAGCTTCGTGAGCCTGGGCTGGCAGTGGGACGCCGAGATGCCCGGTTCACTGCGCTTTTACGCACCTGTCGCTAAAGATCACGGCCGCACGATTACCGGGCTGCTGCGCGGTGACCTCATGCCTTCTGCTCCAACGAACGAAATCCCGCTTGGACATCTAATCATCGGCAGCATCGGGGGCGTCGAGTACCCCGTGGCCAACCCTGAGGACCCCCGCAACACGCTCACCGTGCGCACCTCAGTTGATGCGCCGCGCCGCGGCATTCCTCGTGCGCGCTGGCGCTTTGCTCACGCGGTGAACGGCGCGCTGGTGCCGAACGACCGCTCCATCTATCTCGATGACGGCTTCAAACCCGGCCTGCTCTACGAGTACGTCTATGCTGTGAAAGATCCCGTCGTCGCGGGCGGAGGCTTTGCCGCTGTTCGCGACTTCGCCTCCTACGCCAAGCATCAGCAGGATGCGCTCGTTCCCGCTGCGCGCGTGATTGCCGAGGGAATTTCGCAGAACGGCCGCTTTCTCCGTGACCTGCTCTACCAGGGATTCAACGCGGACGAGCAGGGCCGCATTGCGCTCGACGGCATCCTGGCGCACGTGGGCGGCGCAGGGCGCGGCAGCTTCAATTACCGCTTCGCTCAGCCCTCGCGCGATGCGCAGCCTACCAGCTCTGCCTTTTATCCGACAGATATCTTTCCTTTCACCGATCAACCCGAGACAGACCCCGCCACCGGCGCACGCGAGGGCCTGCTTGACCGCGCCATGGCCGAACACGTTGTGCCACGGATATTCTTTTCGCAAACCTCTTACGAGTACTGGGGCCGCGCGGCCGCGCTGCTGCACACCACGGTGGACGGACGGCATGACCTCGCACCTGGCGAGAACGTGCGCATCTATCACTTCACCGGGCTGCAGCACTTCTCCGGGCCGTTTCCCCCGGCGCGCGGCAAAGGAGACCTGCTCGGCCAGCAGCCCCAATCACCGCTGCCTATTCGCTATCTGTGGCGCGCCATGATTGCCAACATGGATGCGTGGGTGCGCCATGGCACGCCGCCTCCGCCCAGCGCCATTCCCCATGTTGCGGACAAAACCCTGGTCCCGCTCCGCGCCTACAAGTTTCCGCCCGTGCCTGGCGTGCATCTTCCGCACGAGGCCAGCGCCGCTTACCCGCTGAACTTTGGCCCGGGCTGGCGCCACGGCATCCTCGCGCTTCAGCCGCCCCGAGTGGGCAGGCCCTATCCAGTGCTGGTGCCGCAGGTGAATGCAGACGGAAATGAGATGGACGGCGTGCACCTGCCGGAGATAACCGTGCCGCTGGCCACCTATGCCGCGTGGAACCTGCGCGATGCGGCGATCGGTGCACCTGGCCAGCGCGTCGCCTTCGAGTGCTCCTACCTGCCGTTTCCGAAGACACGCGCTGAACGCGAGCAGACGCACGATCCGCGACCCTCTATCGCGGAGCGATACAGCACCCTGGAGGACTACCTGGCACGCTACGCTGCTGCCGTGGACGCGCTCATCGCCGAGCATTGGATACTGCCTGAAGATCGAGCCGCAGTGATCGAGCGTGGCCGCCAGGAGTGGGACGACGCCACGCACTAGCCATGATCCGAGAGCCGCAGAACAGGAGTGGCAAGCCTGAGGCGGTTCGAGCTGGCTCAGTGCTCTTGGCTGCCAGTCTTCAGCCGCCAGTCTTCAGCCGCCAGTCTTCAGCCGCCAGTCTTCAGCCGCCAGTCTTAGAAGCCAGCGAGCGCGGGCAGAGCCGACGCCAATCCGGACTCAAGCAGGGCAGATTTTGTGGCTTGCCATGGTGGGCGCAGCAGGATTCGAACCTACGACTTCCACCGTGTGAAGGTGGCACTCTACCGCTGAGTTATGCGCCCTGAGAACCGTGCGGCGGGTAACCAAAGAATACCATCCGTGCCTGCGGCTGCCAAACCATACGTTCCCCGCTGGCCGGGCTCCCGGCTACAATCGCTAAAGCTTTATGGATCCCCGCCTCTTGCGCCGGCGAACGGCACCGGAACCCGCTGGCGACACCGCTCCCGACCGGGTTGAACCGGCGCCAGATGCGGCGTCGGGCGCCGCCCCGGCCCATGACCCGGCGCAGCCCGCTACCGGGTCTCAGCAGCCCGGCCCCGGGTCCAGCCAGCCCGCCAACCCGCCGGGGCAGCCCAGCCCGAAGCGCTCCCAGCACAATGTCGAAGAAGACTTGGAAGAAGATGCGGATCGCGCGCAACCTGGCGGCGAAGACGGGGTTGAGACCGACATGGCTACCGTGGTGCTGAATCCCCCGTTTGCTGGGCTAGCCGGGGCCGCCCAGGCCGGACGTTCGCATCCAGTGCTCGACCCGAACTCCGGCGACGCGGAGGTCATGCTCCGTGTGCGAGACGGCGACGACAGGGCGTTTGACTACCTGATTGAGAAATACCGGCGGCCCATCGTCAACTTTATGTACCGCATGGTTCACAACCAGGCGGTTGCCGAGGAGCTGGCCCAGGAGGTCTTTCTCCGCGTCTACCGCTCGCGGCACACTTACCGCGCCGAGGCTCGCTTTACCACCTGGCTGTACCGGATCGCCACCAACCTCGGCGTGAACTATGCCCGGGACACGCGCTATGAACGAACGGTGCAGAACGTGTACCTGGACCAGCCCGATCCGGAAACCGGCACCATGCCGGACGTGGCTGACGCGACGCCAACCGTCGAGCATGACCTGGTTCGGCAGGAACGGATGCGCGCCATACGCCAGCACGTGATGGCACTGCCCGAGCGGCAGCGCAACGCAGTGCTCATGCACAAGTACCAGGGGCTGGACTATAAGCAGATTGGAGAGGTGCTCAAGCTGAGCGAGTCTGCAACCAAGTCGCTGCTCTTTCGCGCCTACCAGGCGCTGCGCGAGAGACTGAAGGAATATGTCTGAAACACTGAGGAACCTATGAATTACCTGAACACTGCCGCCAATCCGTTGTGCAAGAAGACCGCCGCCAGCCTGCCCTCGCTGCTGCTGGAGAAGGCGGCCGCTCCGCCCGGCATCCATGCTCACCTCGAGAGCTGCCCTGACTGCGCAGCCGAGTTGGCCAGCCTGGAAGCGACGCTGCTGCTGATGGAGGAGTGGACCGCGCCAGAGCCTTCGCCCTACTTCGACACGAAGCTGGCTGCGCGCCTGCGCGAGGAGCGATCCACGGCACCTGCGGGGTTTTTGGAGCGCTGGCGCGCGAGGCTGCTCTATGGCGGCAGCATAGAAATGCGGCCTGCCGCCGCCGGAGCCCTGGCGCTGCTGCTGCTGATCGGCGGCGGCACGTACGCGGGCTTTGAATCCACGCACCGCGGTGTGTCACAATCCTCACCGACGGTGCGCGACCTGCAGTCGCTGGATGAAAATGCGCAGGTTTACCAGCAGCTAAATGCCATCGATGACACGGAAGACGCCGGCAGCAGCATGTAGCGGCAGCCAATCGACGGGCCGGTGAAGGTGCGCGGCTCTTGAGGGACGGGGACGAAGCAATGATGCACATGGCCACAGGCGCACTCCGAGGCGCGCGTACAGTGCTACGCGCAGCCGTGGTGTGCCTGTTCCTGGCCGGTCCCCTTGCCGGCGCGCAGCGGCCGCATGATAATCCGCCGCCCCCGCCGCCGCGCTCCCACGAGGCCGTGCCGCCGACAGGTGCGGCCCACCACGCGGAGCCATCTGTGCCGGGCGGCGCGCCCCACACCGCACGCGGCAAACCAAGCAGGTCTGCCAGCGCGCTTCCTGGCGATCACATCATCGGCGCCGGTCCGGCCATCGGCGGCCTTCCCGGCCAGCACCAGCATCTGCCCGAGTGGCTGCATCAGCACCAGAACCTCACGCTGGGGCAGCAGCAGGAGGCCCTGCGCCATGAGCCCGGCTTCGCGAGCCTGCCGGCCGGCCAGCAGCAGCGCCTCATGGAACGCCTGCAGATGCTCGACCACCACACGCCGGAGCAGCGCGCCCGCATCCTGGCCCGCATGGAAAACATGGAGCGGCTCTCGCCCGAGCAGCGCGCCGAGGTGCGCGGAGCGGCCCAGGCCCTGCAGCAGATGCCGCCCGACCGTCAGCGGGTCGTGCGCCGCGCCTTCCGCAGCCTGCGTGACCTGCCGCCAGACCAGCGCGGGTCCGCGCTGCGTGCGCCGGAGTACGCCGGCCAGTTCACACCGCAGGAGCGTACCGTGCTCTCAAACCTGCTCGCGGTAGAGCCGTACCAGCCGCAGTCCCCGCCGTAATCTAATCACCCTACGTCCCGTCGCCAGCGATGGCTGCCGCGCCCCATTTCCGGTCTTCGTTCAGACCTCCCAGCGCAGAAGCGCGGCGCCCACCGTGAATCCGGCGCCCACGCTGGCCAGCAGCACCAGGTCGCCCTTCTTCATCCGCCCTTCTGTCACGGCGGTGTGCATGGCCAGCGGAATAGTTCCCGCCGTGGTGTTTCCGTAGCGGTCAATGTTGATGATGACGCGCTCCTCCGGCATGCCCAGCCGCTCGGCCGTGGACAGGATGATGCGCTTGTTTGCCTGGTGCGGGATGAAGCAGCCCAGCTCCGCGCCGGTGATGCTGTTGCGTTCGAGCACTCGGGTCGTCGCCTCGGCCATCTTCCGGACGGCGTATTTGTAAACGGCCTGTCCGTCCTGGTGCACGTAATGCATTTTGCTGGCCACCGTCTCTATAGAGGGCGGATTCAGGCTTCCACCGCCCGGCATGTACAGGGAAGCTCCGCCTGCGCCGTCGATTTCGTGCACGAAGTCGAGCATGCCCAACTCACCCTCTTCGGCCGGCTCCAGCAGCACCGCGCCTGCGCCATCTCCAAAGAGGATGCAGGTGGCGCGGTCCGTGTAATCGAGGATGGACGACATCGTATCCGCGCCGATGACCAGCAC
>CAYQYM010000160.1:0-5963 GCA_964421715.1 uncultured Acidipila sp. | reverse complement strand
GCTGGTGCCGGCTGAGAGCAGCCAGCCTTACGACATCAAGCAGGTCATAGCGCGCGTGGTGGACGAGGGCTACTTCTTCGAGGTCCACGAGCACTACGCGCGCAACATCGTCGTCGGCTTTGCGCGCATGAACGGGCGCCCGGTGGGCATAGTGGCAAATCAGCCTGCGTTTCTGGCCGGAGTGCTCGATATTGACGCGAGCACAAAGGGCGCGCGCTTCGTGCGCTTCTGCGACTGCTTCAACATTCCGCTCATCACGCTTGAAGACGTGCCGGGCTTTCTTCCGGGCACGCAGCAGGAGTACGGCGGCATCATCCGCCACGGAGCCAAGCTGCTCTATGCCTTCGCCGAGGCCACCGTTCCCAAGCTCACCGTCATCACGCGCAAGGCCTACGGCGGCGCATATTGCGTGATGAGTTCCAAGCACATCCGCACCGATCTGAACCTCGCGTGGCCGACCGCGGAGATTGCGGTGATGGGGCCGGAGGGCGCGGTGAATATCGTCTACGGCCGTGAACTGGAGCGCGCAGTCATGGAGGCAGAGGAGGCCGCGTCGCATCCGATGAGCGAGGAGCAGAAGCAGGAGCTTCTGGCTAGGGCGCGCTCGGAGAAGGTGCGCGAGTTCCGCGAGCAGTTCGCCAATCCTTACATCGCGGCGGAACGAGGTTACGTAGATGCGGTCATCCGTCCGCGCGAGACGCGAGCCCGGCTCATTCGCGCCCTCGAGATGCTGGACGGTAAGCGGGACCGCAACCCGCCCAGGAAGCATGGCAACATCCCGCTCTGAAAGGTGAGCGCAACACGAGGCTTGGAATGCTGCTCGCTCCTGCGTTCCGGCCGCGGGTGAACCTGCGGCAGAGTATGCGCTGAGGTCTGTAGAATCGGCTGAGGGTTCTCTAACTTGGCCAAGCGACCGCGCACAACATCCAACCGGGCCAGCCCGCACGCCGCGGCCCCTACCTTTGCTATTGTGGGGCGGCCCAATGTTGGCAAATCCACGCTCTTCAACCGACTCACCGGGTCGCGCCGCTCCATTGTGGGCGATGAGCCCGGCATCACGCGCGATCGCATCTACGGCGAGGTGCGGTGGAACGGCCAGGTGGCGCGCCTGGTGGACACGGGCGGCATTATGCTGGATGACCAGGCGCTGATCCCGTCCGAGATCTTCCGGCAGGCCCGCGTGGCACTGGAAGAGGCACAGGCCATTGTAATGGTTGTGGACGGCCGCACGGAGCTGGCCGCGCCGGACATCGACCTTGCACGGCTGTTGCTGCGCACCGGCAAGCCGCTCTTTCTTGCAGTGAACAAGATTGACACCGAAGCGCTGGATGCTGCGGCGGAAAACTTCCGCAGGCTCGGCATTCGCAACCTCGTCGCCATCTCCGCCGAGCACGGCCACAACATCGGTGACCTGCTCGACGAGGTCTTCTCCGTGCTGCAGTTTGTGCCGGACAAAGACGAGGACGCGCTGGAGCCGGAGCCAGACCAGGACGAGAGTGGCGAATCGCTGCACCGCACGCACGGCGAGTACCAGCAGGACGAGACGCGGGTCGCCATCATCGGGCGGCCAAACGTCGGCAAGTCCACCCTGTTGAACGCGATGACCGGGTCGAGCCGCGCAATTGTCTCCCCCATTGCAGGTACGACGCGCGATGCCGTCGACGAAGTGATCGAGTACAGGGGCAGGAAGCTGCGCATCGTGGATACGGCCGGAATCCGCCGCAAGGGCAAGACGACCGAGATGGCCGAGAAGCTCTCGGTCGTGATGGCGCGCAGGCACCTGGAAGCAGCGGATGTGGCGCTGCTGGTCATCGACGCGACCGAAGGCGTGACTGCATCCGATGCAACGATCGGCGGCTATGCGCACGAGAGCGGGCGCTCGGTGGTGATTATCGTTAACAAGTGGGACCTGGTGACGACGAAGCGCGAAGATGGCAGGCCGCCTGCGGACCGCGCCATCTTTGAGGAGCAGTTGCGCCGCGCGCTCAAGTATCTTTCTTACGCGCCGGTCGTCTTCATCTCGGCCGCCGAGGGCCAGAACATCGGCCGCGTGCTCGACGCAGTGCAGCGCGTAGCGGAGGAGCGGCGCAAGCGCGTCTCCACCGGTCAAATGAACCGTTTTCTGGAACGCGTGGACTTCCAGCGGGCCGGTGTGCCAATGGCCAGGAAAATTCGCATCTTCTACATGACCCAGGCCGCTGTAGCGCCGCCGACGTTTGTACTGTTTACCAATCGCGACGTGAAGCTGCACTTCTCCTTCGAGCGATTTCTCGAAAATCAGATTCGCGAATCGTTCGGGTTCGAGGGCTCGCCGATCTGGTTCAAGGTGCGGGCCAGGACCAAGCCCGGGGCGGAGTAGAGCTAACGAGGCGCTCGGTCGGGCCCAGGTTCTCGGTTCACGTCGCGGGGGTCGCGCCAAGGGCAGTGCCTGCAGCCGGAGCCGCAGCAGTAGCCGCGCTTCAGGTGGTAAGCCTCGGTGAAAACCACGTAGGGGCCGTCCATGTAATAGTCTTCGCCTTCGATCGGAGTTTCAGACAGCGGATGCATCTCCATGCGTAGTCCCCTGCTGAGATTCTGCCAAAGGCAGCGTGAGCGGCGCAGCGTAAGCCGCCACCGCGGTTTCGTCCGGTCGTAAGGCGCAGATCTGCACCGTGCGGCCCGCCACCGCGGCGGCGCGGTCGCCCGGCACCACGATGCCGGCGAGATTCACCGGGTCAGCGGCGGCAATCGTCACCGCGCCTGCCGTGCGCGCGGTCTTGCGGTGTTCGCGCAACGAGTCGACTGCCTGCGGGAGCGCGAACTGCTCACCACTGAATCCTGAGACGAAGCGGCCGCCGCGCAGCTCTCCACGCGCCTCCATGCGACGGAGCACGGGCAGCAGCTCGCGCCAGCGCGGCGCCGCGCTCTCGCGCGTGAGCAGGTCGCGGAACAGCACCCCGTAACGATGTAGCAGCATGGAGCCTGCGGAGGCGAGCTGCTCCTCGCGCAATGCGGCGTCGCACAACGGAACGCCCTCCTCAAGCAGAAGCGCCCATCGGCCGGTGGTGGGCCGTGGGCGGCCAACGGGGCGTGTGTGCGCGGGTGCAGCAAAGCTCTGCTTGCGGCGCGGATCAATCAGCACGCGCAGGCTGTCGAATCCGTCTGATGTGACAAGGCCGGCGGCTGCCAGCTCCCACAGCGCGCGCGACAGCTCGGCCGGGTCTGCCTGCAGCTTGCGCGCGAGGTCGGCGGCAAAGGCTGCCCCCTGCTGCAGCAGGTGGAGCCGCACGCGCTGCGCAAGCGCGCTAAGGCTGTGACGCAGGTTCTCTTCAGGAATCTGCCTCTCTGCCAGGCAGAGGTCGAGCCACTGCGCCTGCTCGCGCAGGAAGAAGGTAATGGGTGCCATGCTGGTGGGCACCACGCGGCGCGGGCCGCCGCTCTCCGCCGAGCTGAAGGCCGGGTGCGGCGAGAGACGGCCCCAGCCCACCTGGCCGGTGAGGCAGAGTGCATCGAGCCAGCGCGGATCGTAACCGGCGACTCGCTGCGGCAGCAACGTCCGCTCCCACTCAATGGCCGGAGCCTCAAAGCCCTCCAGTCCGCGGAGCGCCTCGAGCACGCCCGGCTCGCCGGCGAGCTGCGACTGCGGCGCAAGGTGCTGCCATCGCAGCAGCCAGTCCAGGTAGACGGCCGGCGTAACCGGCTCAATCTGCTTCCTCAGCGCACCGAGCGTTCGCTTGTGGATGCGCTGCAGGATGCGGCGCTCGCACCACTCCACTTCGAAGTCGGCTGGAGGCGCTTCGCCTGAAACCGGTGGCCCAAGGAAGGTGCCGCGCAGGATGGTTCCCCCCATTTCAAGCGCCAGCAGCTCCTTCCAGATTTCCGCGGCAGGCAGCCCGAGGCGCACGGAGAGGCCATATGCCGACACCGGTCCCTCAAGCTGCATCCAGCCCTGCACGGCCTTGCGCAGTCCTGTCTCTGCCGCGCCGACCAGCGGCAGCGGCTGTGCGAGCAGCGCCTGCGGCAGCTGCGCCTGCACAGCGGCGGCGCACTCGGCCGCGACCATGTAGGCGCGCCCGTCCACGTAAGCAAACGTGGCGCGCTGCTGCTGCTCCAGCCGTGAAAAGAATGCAGGCCAGTGCCGCGCGCGGCTGTCTTCCAGCAGCTCCGCCGGTGCGAAGACGAGGGCGCAGAGCAGGTCGTGCAGCTCATGCTCATCGCGGATGTCGGGCCAGAGCTCTTCGCGCACCTCGCGTATCGCCGCAGGGTCAAGGCGGCCGGCCTCGCCCAGCAGTGCATCCGGCACGCGGCCGCGAAGCTGCACGGCGCGCGCGCGGCGCTCCTCGAGCGGCGCGTCGTCGAGAAAGGCGTAGGGGTTCGCGTTGAGAATTTCGTGCGCGAAGTGCGAAGGCGTGGTGGTGTCGATCGCAAGGCAGCGAATCTCGCCCGCATCCATGCGGCGCAGGATCGCTTCCAGCCCGGCGAGGTCCATGGCCTCACACAGCACGTCCTTCATCACCTCGCGAATGATCGGATGATTGGGAATCTCGCGGTCGCCCTCGATGTTCTCCTGGCAGGCCGCCACCTGCGGAAAGACGCTGGCCAGCAGATCGTCTGCGCGGGTGCGCTGCACCTGCGGCGGTATGCGCTTGCCCTTGTAGAAGCGCAGCAGCTGCAGGCTGCGGCCGGCGGCCCAGCGCCATCGCGACTGAAAGATGGGCGAATCCAGCGAGGCCTGCTCCAGCAGCTCGCGCGCGGTGCGGTCGCTGATGAAGCGAAAGACGTCGCTGAGTGGAAAGCTGTGCTGCTCGGCCAGCGAGATATTGAGCCCGTTGTCCGTGGCCGCCGCCTGCAGTTCGAAGTTGAAGCCGCGGCAGAAGCGTTTGCGCAGCGCAAGGCCCCAGGCCTTGTTGATGCGGCCGCCAAAGGGCGCGTGCAGCACGAGCTGCATGCCACCGCCCTCGTCAAAGAAGCGTTCGGCGATGATGGTGTCGAGCGTCGGCACCGTGCCCAGAACGGCGCGGCCGGCAGCGATGTACTGGATGAGCTGCAGCGCGCCTGACTGGCAGACGCCGCATTCCTGCATCAGCCACGCCGCAGTCTGGGCCACCTGTGGATGCGTGGCGCTGACGTAACCGGGCACGATGTCCTGCGTGCGCGTGTCGATCTCGGAGCGCAGCCGGGAGACAAACTCCGAGAGCTCGAAGGTGCGCTGCGGTGCCTCCCCGGCCCAGAAAGGCACGTTAGGCGGCTGCCCTTGCGCGTCCTCCACCAGCACGCGGCCTGTCTCAACCTTCTGAATGCGCCAGCTCGCGTTGCCAAGCAGCACCACGTCTCCTGCCGAGGAATCCACCGCGAAGTGCTCGTCCAGCGTGGCAATCTGCACGCCTTCCGGCTGCAGGATGACGGAGTAGAGCTGCGCGTCCGGAATGGTGCCGCCGTTCGAGATGGCCGTGGTGCGTGCGCCGCGGCGCGCCTGCAGCCGGCCATGTACGCGGTCTCGCAGAAGATAGGCGCCGTAGCTTCCGCGGCTGGACTCGATGCCCTCGCTCAGAAGGCAGAGCGCCTCGTCGAACTCTTCACGCGTAAGCGATCGATAAGGCTGCGCGCGTGTGAGCACGCGGTAAAGCGCGTCCTCCTCCCATGTCTCTGCAGCGCATGCGGCAACGATCTGCTGCATGAGCACGTCGAGGGGCGCGGGAGGAATCTCGAGCCGGTCGAGCACGCCGGCCCGCATGGCGCGCACCAGCGCGGCGGTCTCGACCAGGTCGTCGCGCGTGGTCACGAAAAAGCGGCCCTTGGGAATGGCTCCGCGCCAGTGACCGGCGCGGCCTACGCGCTGCATGGCGGTGGCGATGGCGCGTGGCGAGTTCACCTGGCAGACCAGATCGATGGCGCCGATGTCGATGCCCAGCTCAAGCGATGCGGTGGCCACCAGCAGCCGCACCTCGCTAGCCTTGAGACGGCGCTCCGCTTCGAGTCGCAGT
>CAYQYM010000159.1:0-6042 GCA_964421715.1 uncultured Acidipila sp. | reverse complement strand
TTCGGGGGGTGGTGGATCCAGTCGTTGCGGACATGCGTCTGGTGCGGGCGGACCTGTTGGCCCCGGTTGTGTCCAGACTGGGCGTGGCCGGCCCGGCAGTGGCCGTGGCGGTTTATGGCGAGTGCCCTTACGCGCTCGCGGCGGGGGTCTTCGGGCGCCGCGGCCTGGGGCAGCACTTTGCCTTGCGCCTCTCCGTCGGTACCGTGCTGGTGAATGACCTGATTGCGCCCACGGCCGATCCGCGAGCAAGCTTCAGCGGTCGCGGACAGAGCGGCTTCGGCAGCACGCGCGGTCCCGAAGGACTGCTGGAGATGACCGCGCCCAGGACCGTCATCGTGCAGCGCAGCTCGAGCACCGTGGCCTACCAGGCCACCGGCCGTGCCCATGCCGGCTTCTTCTTCGCCGTGCTCGGTGCCCTGCACGGCGGCACGCTCGGCTTTCGCCTGCGTTCGCTCGGGAAGGCGATTCGCGCGGCGTCCAGGCTCAATTCCAAGTCCTATTCCCAGGCAGACTCCAAGCCTGGCTCCGGAGACGAGTGATGATGCGTATCGCAGTGATCGGTTCGGGCCTCGGTGGCCTCTCCGCCGCAGCCACACTGGCCGCGCGTGGCTACCAGGTAGAGGTCTTCGAGAAGAACGCGTGGCTCGGCGGGAAGGCGGCGCAGCTTGAAGAGCAGGGCTTCCGCTTTGACATGGGCCCGACCATTCTCATCCAGCCCTCGGTGCTGCGCCGCATCTTCAGCGAAGCCGGCCGCTCGCTCGACGACTACATTCGGATGGTGCGGCTGGACCCGCAGTGGCGCTGCTTCTTCGACGACGGCTCCGTGCTCGACCTCAAGCATGATACCGCCGAGATGGCCCGCTCGCTCAACGCGCGCCGTCCCGGCATGGGCGACCGCTACGTCGAGTTCATGCAGCTCTCCGAGCAGCTGCACGGCATCTCGGACCGCTTCTTCTTCTGGCGCTCGGTGGGCTCGGTGATGGACACCTTTGACATCAACGGCGCCTTTGACCTCAAGGTGCTCAAGGATGTAGCGCGCATGCGGATGGGCCAGACCGTCGGCGGCACCATCCGCGGCTTTATTGAAGACCCAAGCGTGGCGCAGATGCTCGATCATTACGTGCAGTATGTCGGTTCTTCGCCTGACGCCTCACCTGCCATCCTCTGCGCCATCGGCCACATGCAGTCGGAAGAAGGCATCTGGTACCCGGTGGGCGGTACGCGTGCTGTGCCGGAGGCGCTGGTCAGGCTGGGCCGCGAGCTTGGCATCGTGTATCACACGTTCACCGAGGTTGAGCGGCTGCTGCACGAGAACGGCAGGGTCACCGGCCTCCTCACCGCCTCCGGCGAACGCCACGCCTTCGACGCCGTCGTCTCGAACGAAGACTCCGTGCGCACTTACCGCGAGCTGATCGGAGGCGCGGTGGCGGAGAAGTTCAAACGCCGCCGTGAGTATGAGCCTGCCTGCTCAGGCGTGGTGCTTTATCTTGGGCTGAACCGCCGTTACGAGCACCTGGCGCACCACGATTTCGTCTTCTCGCGCGATCCTCACGATGAGTTTCACCACATCTACGACCTTGGCGAGCCCGCGCCGGACCCGACCTGCTACCTGGCCTCAACCACGCAGACCGAAGCCGCCACGGCACCCGCCGGCGGCGACGCACTTTACGTACTCGTGCACACGCCATACCTGCGCCCGCACCACGACTGGTCCAGGATGCTGCCCGGCTATCGCCAGGTCATCCTGGACAAACTGAAGCGCACCGCCGGCCTCACGGACATCGAAGATCGCATTGTCTTTGAGCGCGCGCTCACGCCGGAAGACATTCACAGCCGCTACAAGGTGCTCAATGGCGCCATTTATGGGCTCAGCAGCCATGGCCGCTGGAACGGAGCCTTTAAGCCGGCCAACGCCAGCCGCGAGGTGGACGGGCTCTTTCTGGCCGGAGGCGCGGCGCATCCCGGCCCCGGCATGCCGATGGTGATGATGTCCGGCTGGATTGCCGCCGACGCCGTCGACCAGCGCTATCGCGGTGTGGAAACCGCGCTTGCCGCCCGCCTGAAGGCCGAAGAACTGCTGGCCACCGCATGAGAACCGCGGCACAGCTCGCGCCGCCCTCGCGCGCTGTGCTGCGTCTCTTTCACGTTTACCTGGCCTGGTATGTGCCGCGCCACTTCCACTCGGTGCGTGTGGCAAACCTGCACCGCATCGAGGAGTGCAAGGCAACAGTCTCAACCGGACCGCTGATCCTCTGTGTGAATCACCCCTCCTGGTGGGATCCGCTGGCCTGCCTGCTGCTGGCGCGAGCCACCATGCCCGGCAGCGAACACTATGCACCCATGGACGCCGCCGCGCTCAACCGCTACGGCTTCATGCGCAAGCTCGGTCTTTTCCCGGTGGAGCAGGCCAGCGTTCGCGGGGCGGCGCAATTTCTGCATGCCGCGGAGCACATCTGCAGCACGCCGGGCCGCGTGCTGTGGCTGACGCCGCAGGGCGCATTTGCCGATGTGCGGCAGCGCCCGCTCCACCTCAAGCCGGGCCTCAGCGTGCTGCTCTCCCGCCTGCCGCAGGCGACGCTTTTGCCCGTGGCCATCGAGTACACCTTCTGGGACGAGCGGCTGCCTGAGCTGTTGATGAACTGCGGCCAGCCGGTCCGGTTCCAAAATGTAACCGCCGCCGTTGCAGATCGAGCAGCGGGGGATGCACTCGTTTCCGCGCAGGACGAGCTGGCCGCGCTTGCCATGGGGCGCAATCCGCAGTGCTTCCGCTCGCTCATCGAGGGCCGCGCCGGGGTGAGCGGCGTCTACCAGTTGTGGCAGCGCTTCTCGGCCGCTGTCACCGGCCGCAGCTACAAGCCCGGGCACGGAAGCATTGGCCGCCCATGACAGTTGCCTGTTCAATGCGAGCTGCGGAACCATGATCTTTGAAGTTATCGTCATCGCCTGCCTGGCATGTGCCCTCTTTTCGGCGCTGCTGTTTGCCTGGAACCTGCTGCTCTACCGTGAGCCGCCGCAGGCCACCGGGCCGCTCCCCGCAGTCTCCGTACTGATTCCGGCACGGGACGAGGAGCACTCCATTGTCGCTGCATTAGAGCACGTGCTTACTTCGCGGCAAGTTGACTTTGAAGTCCTCGTGCTGGACGACGCCTCAACCGACCGCACGGCAGAGCGGGTCGCAGCCATCGTCTCGCGCGATGCGCGCGTGCAGCTTCAACAGGCGCCGCCGCTGCCGGCCGGGTGGAACGGCAAGCAGCATGCCTGCCACGTGCTGGCCTCGCTTGCCCGCCACCCGGTCTTCTGCTTCCTTGACGCGGACGTCCGTATCGCGCCCGACGCCCTCGCGCGCATGGTGGCTTTTCTTGAGCAGTCACGGGCAGACCTCGTCAGCGGATTTCCCCAAGAGGAGACCGGCACCTTGCTAGAGCGGCTGCTTCTACCACTCATCCACTTCATCCTGCTCGGCTACCTGCCGCTGGCGGGCATGCGCGCCAGCAGCTCGGCCGCCTTCGCAGCCGGCTGCGGACAGTTCCTTATGGCGCGACGCGAAGCCTACGCGCACAGCGGCGGCCATGCGCAGATTCGCACCACCATGCACGATGGCCTGCTGTTACCCGCGCTGTTCCGCCGCCACGGGCTCAGGACCGACCTGGCCGATATGACGCGGCTGGCGCGCTGCCGCATGTATCGCTCGGCCGCGGAGGTGTGGCGCGGCCTCGGCAAGAATGCAACGGAGGGTATCGCCGCGCCGGCCCGCATTGTGCCTTTCACGCTGCTGCTCGGGCTGGGCCAGGTGCTGCCCGCGCTGCTGCTGCCCTTTGCGTGGCACGCACTACAGGCTCGCACAATGCTGCTCATTGCACTGGCGGCATCCTGGCTGGTGCGTTTTGTTTCGGCGGTTCGCTTCCGCCAGTCGCTCACTGGAGCCCTGCTGCATCCAATTGGCGTGGCGGTGCTGCTGGTGCTGCAGTGGCAGGCGCTGGTAAGCAAGCTGGCGGGCAAACAGGCAGTCTGGAAACACCGATCCTACAACGCTGGATAACGAACGCCTGCCACAGGTGTCTTAAACTACGGAAAGCGATGAAGCCATCTTTCTCGTGGAGCTACGCCGTCCTTGGCCTGCTGCTGGCTGCGCATTCGCTACGCGCGGACAGCTCCAATGTGCCGGAGCCGACCAGCTACGCACACCGGCTCGCCGTGGCTCGGGCTGCCTATTACCGGGGCCTGCTGGATGCAGATGCGAGTGTCGCCGCACGCGCGCAATTTGACCAGCTCCACCGTGAGCGCCCCGCTGACCCCGTCGTCAACGCCTACACCGGCAGCCTGGACCTGCTGAATGCCGGGCGCACCTGGGCGGTCTGGAGCAAGCACTCGCTGACAACGCAGGGACTGGCCGAGCTCGACAGTGCCGTTGCCAGCGACCCGGAAAACCTGGAGGCCCGCTTTATCCGCGCCGCCACCACCTGGCACCTGCCATTTTTCCTGCATCGCCGCCAGCAGGCAGAGAGCGACCTGGTGTTTCTTGCGCCGCGCGTCGAGGAGGGCGTGCGTCGCGGCCTGCTGCCGCGTCAGCTTGGTGCGGCTGCGCTGGACTATTACGGCCAGCTGCTTGAGGAGCGGCGCGACGCAAACGGGGCAAAGAGCGCGTTTTCCCTCGCTACGCGCATTGCCGGCGACAGCTCAGGCGGCCAAGAGGCAGACCTTCCTCTGCGCGACAACTAAACCGCCCACTACTTGAGCGGCTTGCGCGCGAAGTAGTAGAGCGAAAAGGCAAGCAGCGCAAACATCAGCACGGAGACGCTATCGTGGTAAAGAAACGTGTGCGGCATCCGCAGTACGTCGGTTTTGCCAGCCCAGGACTCGTAGAGCTTGAGCGCAACCCCCATCAGGCCCACGATGCCGCCGGCCGCAATCAACCCGCTCGCGTAAAGTGAGCCCGGGCTGATCTCGCTTTCGTTCTCCGCCGCGCCCGTACCGGCCTTCTCCGCCGCGCGGTCTACCATCCAGCGCACCACGCCGCCCACAAAGATGGCCAGCGTTGTTGCGATGGAAAGGTAAGCACCAACAGCGAAAGAGAGTGAGCGTATGCCCAGCAGCTCCACCGCAATCACAAGAGCAACGCCCAGCAGCACCAGTCCCCAGGGCAGTTGCTGGCGCAGGATTCCGTTGATGACCGTGGCCATGAGACGGGCCTGCGGCGCGGCGGCCTTCTCACTGCCGATGCCCTGAATCCACTGCACCTCGATTCGGCCTGTCTTCGGGTCATAAAGATACTTACCGTCCGCCAGTTCGTGAGAGCCGAGTGCATTCAGCAGAATGTAGTGGCTGCCGCTCAGCACCGGTCCGCTCGTGCCGTTGCTATTAGGCCCGCCGCTCAGGTGAAACTCCCTGCGGGTAAACACGCCCTGGTTCTGCACGCCTTCATGTGGCGCGGAGATGTTCCAGGTCTGCGAAGCCGCGCGAAATTCCTCCAGCCCTTTATTCATCGCGTTGAGCGTGGCCCCGATGGCGACGGTCGAGACGCAGACGCCCACCATGAGCGCAAGCTGCTGCTTCCACGGCGTCGCCCCGATAAGAAAGCCGGTCTTGAGATCCTGCGAGGTGTCGCCCGCATTAGCCGCCGCAATGCAGACAACGCCGCCGATGGTGATGGCCAGCGCGCCAAAGGCAGGCGCGGTCCACCCCTTCACAAGGAAGATCGCAGCCGTCGCCATCAGTGTCGCAATCGTCATGCCTGAGATGGGGTTGGCAGAGCTGCCGATGAGCCCGACGATACGCGAGGAGACAGTCACAAACAGAAAGCCGAAGACGACGATCAGCAGCGAGGCGGCAAGGTTGGCAAGCACGCTGGTCTGCGCGCCCGGCACCGGCTTGAAGGTCAGAAAGAGCCACATCAGCACCACCAGCAATACGCTGCCGCCGATAACGACTGACATCGGCAGATCGCGCTCGGTACGCTCCGTGTTTGCCGCGGACTCCTTTGCAGCCCGGAAGTTGGCAAGCCCCGACTTGAGCGCGCCGGCGATGGTGGGCATCGTCTTAAGC
>CAYQYM010000158.1:0-6101 GCA_964421715.1 uncultured Acidipila sp. | reverse complement strand
GTTCGAGGCGGCGTTCATGAGTACGGCGCACACGGACGAAGACGTGGCATACACCGTGGAGGCGGCGCGGACGGCGTTTGCCGCGGTGGCGGCGGGGTGAGGCGCGTGCCAAACCCCGCCTGAACGTAAGCAAAGGGTTCTGAAGCAGACAGGCCTGCCGGGCAGAGACGCGGCAGGCCTGTTTTGCGTTGGCGCAGGCTGGGCTGTTCGCGGAGGCGCGCGGGGACGGCCGGGTGGCTAGTCGATCGGCACACAGCCAGCGGCCGCGGAGATGGTGACGATTTTCGCTAAGGAGAATAAGTTGGCGACGATCCTGGGTGAGAAGACAGCCGGCCGGCTTCTCTCTGCTACGTCGGTCAAGGTAGGCCATGGCTTCCGCTGGCACTCCCTACCGGCGCTTACTACACGTGGAATCTGACCGCCCTAGAGGGAACGCCACTCGATCCTGATGTTCTTGAAGAGTTCGATTGGAAAGAACGTCGCTCTTCCGTTGATGACCGGGCTGTACAGAAAGCAGTAGCCCACCTCACATCCCGATAAGATGTGAACGGCATTTTATGAGGACCGATCTTCTGAAGGCAACGGCGAGCGGCTCAATAGGTCAAGAGAGCGGTTCCCGGACTCCGGAAACAGTCGAGCATAGTCAAGCACAGTCCCCTCGAATACCTCGTCCAGACGCTCGTAATGTCCTGGAATTCGGCAACGCACGTTTAGGTCAGCCCCCTTTGCAATAAGGAGACGCACGGCAGCGAGTCCGAAGTCGCCGACCTGAGTGGCGGCATGAAAAATTGGAGTCTGACCTCCAATCCCGTTCGCATCCGTCAGAGCCCTCGCATTGACGTCGGCCCCTGCATGCAGAAGACGCTCCGCTGTATCTACTTGGCCGAACTCAGCAGCAATGTGCAGAAGTGTCGCGCCTTTCAGGGTCAGCATTCGCCCTCCGGTGGTTCCGATATTGAGTGACGGATACTTTTTCTGCAGAACAGATTCGTCCCTACGTACAAGTTCTTCTACGGCTTCGGTGTCGCCACAAATAGTCGCGAGCACACCCGGCTCGTCGTACTTGGTCAGACCGCCAGCATTTTGCAGGAGCTTGATCGATTCGTTTAGCGCGTCTTTGCCCCGAACGTACGTCCCGAGAACATAGTCCAGCGCAGTCCCGGGAAACGATTGTTGCCGAGCCTGCCACTGAGAGGCCGTGCCGCAGTTAGGGTCCGCTCCGTGCTGCAAGAGCCAGCGGAGAGAAGTTGGGTCGAGCGTTTCACAGGGGGCGAAGAGTACAGGGTAGGAACCGTGCCAAGCGGCCGTGACATCTGCCCCGTGATCGCCCAGGAGCTGCATCATCGAGGTCCGGGAACCGCTCAGACTTGCTCGCATGAGCGGCGCATCTCCTCCTTCGTGAATATCTGAACCGGTACTGATGAGCCATCTAACTAGCTCCAAACGTGCCAGGGATGGCTGTCCCATGCCGCGACACTCCGCTGCCCAAGTTAGCGGCCCATCACCGCCGTAACCGATGGGCGCATTCCTTAACTCTTGGTGCCGAGAAAGCAACTTGCGAACCTCTGCAAGGTCGTCGCGGTCGATGGCTTCCTTCAATGCGCCTGGTAGGGTTTGTGCCAGGACATGAGCTCTCAATTTCGACCAGCTCTGAAATCCGTATTGTCGGGCCGTTTGAAGGAGAGCTAGCGCGAGCGACGACGCTTCTCCACTGCGGAGAAGATCTTTTGCTTGATTTTTCAGATGACGGAGGTTTGGATTTGCGGGAAGCTGGGACGCGGCGGGGCTAGATTCTGACATGCGAACTCCTTTCAAGCGCCCGTTGTTCGCGGTAGCGGGCAGAAAGAAGTTGCGCTAAGTTGGTTCAGCAGAGGTGGGCTTCTACCCTGTCCGCGAACCGGATGCGTCCTTCACGCTTTCCGCATAGTACACCCCAAGATCGCCCCCGGTGAAGTCGGCGTCGCGGAGTGACCTGCTCACTAGTCGAAGGGTAGAGATAGCCTATAGAGCTTTTACCGCTAGGGATGGCCGGGATTCACCGCTCAAGTACACTCGCGCTCCGCCCGCGCCTTGCCCACAAACCGCTAGGGCGTGGCGGCGGCCTGGATGGTTTTGCGGTGGATGCTGGCAGCGACTTCAGGGACAGTACCGTCGTTGAGCTGAACCTCGACGGGCTCGCCTTCCAGCAGCAGGCGATGGGTGAGCCTGGTGCGCGCGGGAATTTTGACGCGGAGGGTGATGGAGGTCTTCCGGGAGCGGACGGTGAGGGGCACGGCGGCGGCGGCGTAGCCGTCGTTGGCGAGATCTACGGCGACGAGGAACTGGCCGGGGTGGGCGGCAGGGCTGGGGTAGATGCCGGCGATGGAGAGGTCGGGGAGGCCTCGATCATTGAGGACCCAGTCGTCGAAGAACCAGTGGAGGTCGGGGCTGCCGTCGCCGTCGCCGGGGTGGATGGCGCTCTCGAGGAGTGTTTCGAAGTAATCGGGCGTGGTGTCGTCGGCGGGGCGGTAGAGCTGGAGGGCGCGGGCGAGGGCCTGGTCGCCGGCGAGGTCGCGGAGCATCCAGAGGACGTAGTTGGCCTTGACGCGGTAGTAGACGGCGTCGCGGGCTTCGGACAGGGGCTGGCCGGCACCGGCAGCGGGGCTGGCGGGCTCGGCGAGGGCAAGGGCCCCGCGGCCGGACTCGAGCAGCTCGAGCGCGCGGTCGCGGCCCTGGGTCTGCTCGACCCAGAGTGAGCCGAGGAAGGTGGCGACGCCCTCGTCAAGCCAGACGTGAGGGGAGTGGAAGCGGGCATGGGCGAGGCCGTGGGCGACGCGGCCGGCGAGCCTGGCAGGCTCGGCGAGCTCGAGGGGGGTGAAGAGAGTGGCGCCCTGCTCGGCGGCGGCTTCCTGCGCGTTGGTGGCGTCCCGGAGATGGGGCAGGCCGAGTACGGTGAACGGAGGGCTGGCGGCGGTGCTGCTGCCAATGCTCCCGGCGGGGGGACCGAGCCAGCGGTCGATGAGGGGCTCGACCATGGTTGCGGCGGTGAGGTAGCCGGGGACGTCGGGGCTGTCCTCGGGTGTGGACCAGACGCGGAGGGTGCCGGAGCCCGTGCCAGCGCGAACGGCGAGGAAGAGGCTAGGCGCGTGAGAACCGAGGCGGGTGGGCGGCAGCCCGGCGTGGAGAATGCCGGGGAAGGCGGCGGTGGGAGTTACGGCGGGTGCGGCCAGCGGCTGCGCGACTCCGTCGAGTACGGCGATGGTGGGCTGGTTGGCGAAGTATTCGGCGGTAATGTGTAGGGCGACAGTGGCGTCCTGGTTCAGCAGCATCTGGCGGCCGGCCTCGCGGAAGACGCTTGCGCCGTCCTCAAGGAGAACGGGCACGGAGCTGACGGGGTACCAGACGACGCTGCCGAAGCCGCGGAGGCCGGTGAATTCCTCGCCGATGGTGTCCCAGTCCGTAGCGGCGGCGATATCGGCTGGGGTGCCGATCTGCTCGAGGCGCTTGGTGGTCTGCTGGAGGGTACCGCTGTAATTGACAGCAAAGGTGGCGGCAGCGCCGGGGGCGAGCGGCTGGGGCAGCAGGATGACGGCCTCGTTGAGCTGGCCGGTGTGGTCGGCATCGCTCGAGAGCACCTGGCGGGAGAAGGCGAGCGGGGTGCCATCGAGGCTGACGCTCTCAAAGCTGAGCGTGGAGGAGAGCTGCAGCGGGAGATGCCGGAGCGGCTCTGCGCCGTTGTTGACAACGGTGATGCGCGCCCGGGCAGCGAGGGACTGGGCACGGAGCGCGAGATGCAGCTCAAGGTCGTAGGCGCGGTAGAGGACGGCAGTGCGTTCGGCGTCGGTGGCCTTGAGGTCCGGAGTGTTGAGGCCAGACCTGGCGGGCCGGGCAGGGTTGGCACCGGGCGAGCCGGCAAAGCGGGAGAAGAGGACCTGGGTGCCCGGCGGTGAGGCTTTGCGGGCGGGCGGCTGGTCTGATGACGGGTTCTGTGGGTGCTCTGGAAATTGGCCCTGCGCGTGGGCTGGTGAGCCGGCGAGGGCGAGCAGGACCAGCAGAGAAAGCGTGAAGAAGTTCATGAACCTAAACCTTTGCGCGGCCTGACTGCCGGAGTGGCGGCCTGGGACGGGGGCGGTGCCGAGACACGGGCCTCGGCGCGGCGCTGACGGGCTGCCTCATAAAGGACAACGGCGCCGGCGACGGAGACGTTGAGCGAGGCGACCTTGCCCGCCATGGGGATGCGCAGCAGGTGGTCGCAGCTCTTGCGGATGAGTTCGTGCAGGCCGGCGCCTTCGCGGCCGAGGACTACTGCACAATTGGACGTCCAGTCAAAGGCGTCGTAATCAAGGGTGCCGCGTTCGTCGAGGCCTACGCACCATATGTTTTGCTGCTTGAGCTGCTCGAGGGCGCGGGCAAGATTGACAACGCGGGCGATGCGGACGTGCTCGGCGGCGCCGGCGGAGGCTTTGACGGCGACAGCACTCAGGGGGGCAGAGCGGCGTTCGGTAATCAGGACGCCGTCGACGCCAGCGGCGTCGGCGGTGCGGAGCAGGGCGCCCAGGTTCTGGGGATCTTCAACGCCGTCGAGCGCGAGCAGGAGGCGCGGGGCGGCGTTGGCGGCGAGGAGGTCTTCGAGCGCTAGCATGCGCTTTTCGCGGACGACGGCGACGACGCCCTGGTGTGCGGCGTTTCTGGCCAGGCGCGTGAGGTGGTCGCGCGGCTCGAAGCGGAGGCGGACGCCGTGCTCGCGGCAGAGCGCGATGAGGCGCTCGAGCTTCTGATCGCGGCGTTCGCGCGCAATGCAGACGTGGTCGAACTGTCGCTCTCCGGCGCGGACGGCCTCTTCCACCGGGTGCAGGCCGTAGAGGGTTTCCATTGGACAAGTTTATAGGGCGGCGGGTTGCGAGGGCGCGGGACTTAGAGGGCGCGGAGGGCGCGGTCGACAGCTGTTCGTTCGAGGGTGAGCCGGACGGCAGCGGCGGTGTCTCCGCTGCGTTCGGCAGCGGCGATGGCGGCGCGGAGCTCGCGCTGTCTGTTTTCGAGGTGGCGGTGGTGGAGGGCGTCGAGCGCACCCTGGACCAGCCCGGGGTCCAGCGGGGCGAGTTCGCCCAGGAGGACCTGGGCGAGCAGGCGGCGGTGCTCGGGGTCGGGCACGGCTTCGAGGGGGTCGGGGACAGGGGCAGAGAGGCCGGCAGAATCGGCGCTGGCGCGTCGGCGGAGCTGGAGGAGAACCTGTTCGGTGGCGAGGCCGCGGATGTGGTCGGGGTGAACGTCGAGGGCGGCGGCGGCGGCCCGGAAGGCCTGGTCGTCGGGGTGGCCGGCGAGGGCGCGGACGAGGGTGCGCTCGGCCTCGCTGAGGACGGTGACTGCGGTGGGGAGCTGGTCGCGGCGGCGGGCGGCAGCCTGCCTGAGCTCTTCTCGCAGGAGGGCGGAGTCGACCTGGAGCTTCTGGGCCGCGTCGGCGGCGAACTCGTCGCGGGCGATGCGGCTGGGCATCTGGCGGATGTGGGGCAGCAGGTAGTTGAGGGCTTTTACCTTGGCGTCCGGCGTGGTTGGGGGGAACAACTGGCGAGCGCGGTCGATGAGGTAATCGGTATGGCGGCGTGCGCCGCGCAGGGCGGCCATGTAAGCCGGCGCGCCGCGCTCGCGAATATAGCGATCGGGGTCGAGGCCGTCTTCCAGGGTGACGACCTTGACCTCGAACTCCTCTTCGGTGAGCAGTGCGATGGACTTTCAGGCAGCGCAGGCGCAAGTCTTCTCAGGATCGAAATTGACGAGAGTCACGGGGGTGTAACGACGCAGCAGGCGGACCTGGGCTTCGGTGAAGGCGGTGCCGCTGGTGGCGATGACATTGGTGATGCCGGCCATATAGGCGGAGATGCAGTCCATCTGGCCTTCGACGAGGAGCGCGAACTTTGCTTCGCGGATGGGCTGGCGGGCCTTGTCGAGGTTGAAGAGCACCTGGCCCTTGGAGTAGAGCGGGGTCTCGGGAGAGTTGAGGTACTTAGGACCGGCTTTGTCGCCGCTCTCAAGGGCGCGGGCGGTGAAGGCGATGACGCGGCCGCTCTCGTTCAGGATAGGAAACATGACGCGTTTGCGGAAGCGGGCGTAGAGGGGACCAGGGG
>CAYQYM010000157.1:0-6103 GCA_964421715.1 uncultured Acidipila sp. | reverse complement strand
GCATCCTCTCCGTCTCCGCCGTGGGCTCGCTCAGGGAGGAGCACAAGCCGACCGACTTCGTGATTCCCGATCAGTTCATCGACCGAACGCATCACCGAATCGCCACCTTTTTCGGTGAGGGCGTGGTGGCGCACGTGGCCTTCCGCGATCCAGTCTGCTCGGTCGTGATGAACGCGATGGTGCGGGCCTGCGCCACGGAAGACGTGACCGGCAAGGCCGGCGGCACCTACGTCTGCATGGAGGGCCCGCAGTTTTCAACCCGCGCCGAATCGAACCTCTATCGCAGCTGGGGTGCAGACGTCATCGGCATGACCAACTTGCAGGAGGCGAAGCTGGCCCGCGAGGCCGAGATCTGCTATGCCACGATGGCCATGGTAACGGACTATGACTGCTGGCACGAGGCGCACGACTCCGTCACCGTGGACCAGATCGTCGCCGTGCTGCAGCAGAACGCCGCAAACGCCTCGCGCGTCGTTCGCGCCACCGTCGCCCTTATGCCCGCCGAACGTGACTGCAGCTGCACAACCGCCCTGCAGCACGCCATTCTCACCGACCCGAAAATCATTCCGCCGGCCACGCGTGAAAAGCTCGCGCTGATTCTCGGCAAGTACCTTCCGCAGCCTTGAAAGGATCCGCATGTCGATCGTCGTTGTAGGCAGTGTTGCCTTCGACTCCATCGAAACACCCTCCGGCCGCAGGGAGCGCTGCCTCGGTGGTGCTGCCACGCACTTCGCACTGGCCGCAAGCTACTTCACCGATGTGCGTGTGATCGCCGTGGTGGGTGAGGACTTCACGGCCGCCGAAGAGTCCGTGTTCACGCGCCGCCATGTGGACGTGCGCGGCATCGAGCGCGCCGCGGGCAAAAGCTTCTTCTGGAGCGGCTCCTATATGCAGGATTTGAACGCCGCAGAGACGCTGACCACGGAGCTCAATGTTTTTGAGCGCTTCTCGCCCAGCGTCCCAGCCGCCTATGCGGACTCGGACTTTCTATTCCTGGCCAACATTGATCCGGTGCTGCAGGCGCGTGTCCGTGGACAGATGCCGAAGGCCCGCATGGTTGGCGGCGACACGATGAATTATTGGATCAGCGGGCATCGCGAAAACCTCGAAGCCGTGCTCCGCGATCTTGACGTGCTGCTCATAAATGACGGCGAGGCTGCGCTGCTCGCCGGTGACCGCAACCTTGTCCGTGCCGCGGAGCGCATCCTGGCTCTCGGGCCGAAGGCGCTCATAATCAAGCATGGCGAGTACGGCGCGACCGCCTTCTTCAGCGAGCGCATCTTTCCCGGCGCCTCGCGCGCACCGTTCCGTGCGCCGGCGCTCCCGCTCGCCGAGGTAGTCGACCCAACCGGGGCCGGCGACTCCTTTGCCGGCGGATTCTTCGGCAGCCTGGCCTCTGAGCCGGAGATTACGCCCGCGGCCTTCAAGCGCGCGATGTTTTACGGCGGCGTGATGGGTTCGTTCACGGTGGAGCGGTTCGGCACCGAGCGGCTGCAGGGTGTCACGCGCGAGGAGATCGACGCGCGCTTCCGCCTCTTCCGTGAGCTGTCTCATCTGGAAGCAGCAGATCAGGCCTGATGCCGCGCGGCACTCAGCCCGGCCGACCTGAAAAAAGGCCGCTTGAAACGATACCAGCCGAGTTGCGGCTGGTCGTGTTCTGCGTGCTCGTGGCTTCGGTGCTTGCCTTCACGTTTTGCTACGGGCACGGCCTGCTCCTGCTCTACGGAGACGCAGTCGCCCACCTCGGCATCGCGCGCCGCGTCTTCGATTCGCTCAACCCCGGCCTGCACCAGCTTGGGACGGTCTGGCTGCCCTTGCCGCACCTGCTGCTGCTGCCTTTCGTCCAGAAGATGGAGTGGTGGCAGACGGGCATCGCCGGCGCGTTTCCCTCGATGGCCAGCTACATCCTTGCCGCCGCGGGACTGTATCGGCTGGCGCGGCTCTGGCTCAGTGCGCGCTTTTCAGTGCTGGCCCTGGCGTTTTTCGCGCTTAACCCGGGCCTGCTTTACATGCAGACCACCGCCATGACAGAGCCGCTCTTCCTGGCCGAGATGATCTGGTCCGTGCTGCTGCTCGCGCTCTTTCACCGCGCGCTGGACGAAGATGCAAGCGGCTCGAGTGTAAGCAGCAGAGTTGCGGATGGGTCAGATATCGGATGCAGCGCGGATGCCGACCGGCACGGCCGCGAATACGCCGCGCCGCGCCTGCTCACCGGGGCCGGCCTGGTGCTGGCCGCCGCCGTCTTAACCCGCTACGATGGCTGGGTCTTCACCGCCGCCGCGTGGCTGCTGCCGGCCGCAACCATCTGCCGCCGGCGGCTCTGGCGAAGTCCGGTGGGCGGCGCGTTCATCTTCATCACGGCGCTGCTGCTCGCCTGTCCGCTCGGCTGGCTTGCCTACAACGCGCGCCAGTCCGGCGACCCGCTGGACTTTATGCGTGGGCCTTACTCGGCGGTTGCCATCGAGCGCAGGACCACGCCGCCCGGCTCCTTTCATTATCCCGGCTGGCACGACCTGCGCGTTGCGGGTCTTTACTTTCTTAAAGTGGCAGAGCTCGGCGCATCGCCGGTTCGCCTGGCCGACCTGCTGCTAGCAGTTGCTCTCGCTGGCACGGTTCTCGCGCTCAGGCTCTGGCGGGGGACGCTGCCGCTTCTGCTCATCTGGCTGCCGCTGCCGTTCTACACTTACTCGGTTGCTTACGGCGCAGTGCCCATCTTCCTCCCGCTCTGGTTTCCTCACTCCTGGTACAATACGCGTTATGGCGTGGAGCTGCTGCCGGCCTTCGCCCTGTTCTTTGCCTTCGCCGTCGCCGCGCTCTGCCGCAGGCTCGGCAGCCGCGCGGGGAATGCCGTCGCGTGGGCCGCGCTTGCTTTTATCGTGGCGAATGCGGCGTGGCTGCTCCACATGCGCCCGCTGGTCTACGCCGAGGCTGTCGAAAACTCC
The DNA here is from genome assembly GCA_964421715.1 of uncultured Acidipila sp. Taxonomy (GTDB): domain Bacteria; phylum Acidobacteriota; class Terriglobia; order Terriglobales; family Acidobacteriaceae; genus CAYQYM01. Next base: position 3,161 of record CAYQYM010000157.1, on the reverse strand, counting down.
CGCACGCGCCTGCCGTTTGAGGAGGCGCTCGCCAGCGCGCTGAACGCGGTGCCGCCCGCCGACCGGATTCTCATCAACAGCTCTGACCACATCGGGGCGCTGGAGCGCGCCGGCGTTCCGCTGCGGCAGACCATTAACGATGGCGACTACTACCAGTGGCAGCCGGCGCTCGAGCACCCGGCCGCCTCGGCTGCCGTGGTCGTTGCCATTGCGGGCGACCCTGTTGCCAGGGCCGTGGCCGCGCATCCTGAAGGGCTCACGCTAGTCGATGTGGTCTGCTCCACCGGCCAGCCCTGCGCACGCATTTACCGGTCTGATGCGCATCCGCGCTGAACTTAAGCCGCCCGGTGTTAGCAGCGCGTTATTCGTTCCCGCCGATGATTCCCTTTGTCAAAGCGCACGCCTACGGCAATGATTTTTTGATCGTCGATGCCGCGGCAGTTCCGCAGCCGCAGCACTCCGCGGCAGCCGTTGCGCTCTGCGCGCGCAACACGGGCGTTGGGGCCGATGGGGTCGAGTTTATCCTCGCCGAGGGCGATCAGGGCGCGAGCATCCGGCTCTACAACGCGGACGGCTCGGTGGCCGAGATAAGCGGCAACGGCACCCGCTGCGTGGCCGCATGGCTGGCCGTGCGGCGAGGTCTCGAGCCGGGCACGACACTCCACCTCTTCACAGACGCAGGCGAGCGCACCTGCACTATCCTCGCGCGGGAGCAGCACCGCGTGCGCATCGTCACGGGCATGGGCGTCCCGGTGATGGAATCGTGCGAGCTGCCCCTGCCCGGCATCGCCGTGAACGTGGGCAATCCGCACTTTGTGCTCTTCCCTGAGCGGCAGGACTTCTCCATGGCCGGGCGGCCCTGGCAGGAGGTGGGCCGCGAGATTTGCTTTCATCCCGCGTTTCCCCAGCAGACCAATGTCGAGTTTGTGCGCCGCGTGAACGCCGAGGAGATTGAGATCCGCATCTTCGAACGCGGTGTAGGGCCCACCACCTCGTCTGGCACCGGCACCAGCGCCTCGGCCGCGGCGTTCCTCGGCCGCTTCGGCGGCGCGCACCTGCGCGTGCGCGCTCCGGGCGGCGAGCAGACGGTCGAGTGGGCGGGTGAGGGAAGCGAGCTTATGCTGACGGGCACCGCCGAGCTCATCTCCTCCGGGGAGGCTTACCTGTGATGCGCCCGCCGGTCGTGGCGAAGAATGCGCGGGTCGCGGTCGTCTCCCCGGCCAGCAGTGCCAGGCCGGAGCGCATCGAGCGCGGCATTGCAGCCCTGCGTGCGCTCGGCTATGATCCCGCACCCTCCGCGCACGCCTTCGGCAGGCAGCCGCCCTACTTCGCGGCCACGGAGGCGGCGCGGCTGGACGATCTTCACCGCGCATTTGCCGACCCGGAGGTCAGGGCGATCCTTTCTACCCGTGGCGGTTACGGATCGAACTACCTGCTTGAAGACCTGGATCTCGCATTGATACGTGCGAATCCCAAGCCGCTGTTCGGCTACAGTGACATGACCGCCGTGCAGTGCTGGCTGCTTGATCAGGCTGGTCTCATCGCGTTCCACGGACCCATGGTTGCGGCCGATTTTGCGCTTGATGACGGTGTTCACCTGGAGAGTTTCCACCAGGCCCTCGGCGGCGGCACACTCTCCGTCGGCGCCCAGGAGGGCCTGCGCATTTTGCGTCCGGGCCGTGCCTCGGGAACACTTTATGGCGGCTGCCTGAGCCTACTCACGGCCTCCCTCGGCACGCGCTTCGCACCCCAGACGGAGGAAAAACTGCTCTTTCTGGAAGACATCGCGGTCAAGCCCTACCAGGTGGACCGCATGCTGCGGCAGATGGTGCTGGCAGGCAAGTTCGACGGCGTGAGCGGGTTTATCTTCGGCGAGATGCTGGACTGCGCCTCCGCCGGAGCCGCGCCTGACCTACTCGATCAGGTCATACTGCGCGTGCTCGACTGGTTTGACGGGCCTATTGCCATCGGTCTCCGCTCCGGTCACGTCTCCCGCGCAAACGTGACGCTGCCCTTCGGCATCGCCGCGGAACTTGCCGCCGAAGACACACCCGTGCTGTGCACGCTCGAGGCGGCCACTCTCTGATTCGACCATCAAAGAAAATGCAAATACCGACAAACGCAACTTCATCGCAGCCGGAATCGCTGCCGGAAAAGACCGGCAAGCACCTGCACTTCATCGGCATCTGCGGCACCGCCATGGCATCCCTGGCGGGGCTGCTGCAGCTCAAGGGGCATCGCATCACCGGCTCTGACCAGGCCGCGTATCCGCCCATGTCCGGGCTGCTGCAGTCGCTCGGCATCTCCATCCTTGAACCCTTCTCGGCAGCCAACCTCCAACCCGCGCCCGATCTCGTCATCGTCGGCAACGCGATCTCGCGCGGCAATCCTGAGCTGGAACACGTGCTCGACGAGCGTATCCCGTTCACGTCGATGGCCAGCATCATGCGCGAGGAGTTTCTCGATGGCAGGGACTCGCTGGTGGTGGCGGGCACGCACGGCAAGACCACTACCACAAGCATGCTGGCCTGGATCTACGAGGTCGCCGGACGCAGCCATCCCGAGCTTGTGCCGTCGTTTCTCATCGGCGGCATCGCGGAAAACTTCGGGACCAGCTACCAGTACCGGCAGACGCGTCCATTCATACTCGAAGGTGACGAGTACGATACAGCCTTTTTCGACAAGGGGCCAAAGTTCATGCACTACTTTCCCGACGCGCTCATCCTCACGCACGTCGAGTTCGATCATGCAGACATCTATCGCGATCTTGAGGCCGTGAAGACCGCGTTCAAGCGGCTGGTAAACCTCGTCCCGCAGCGCGGGCGCATCGTCGCCTACGACGGAGCGCCGAACGTGGATGAGTGCGTGGCGCATGCGTTCTGCCCGGTCGAGCGCTACGGCCGCAATCCGCGCTCGCACTGGCACGTCGCAAATCTGGCGCATGCAGAAGGCCGCACCCGCTGGACGCTGCTGCACGAGGGCCGCGCCTGGGCGGAGCTTTCGCTGCCCCTGGCGGGTGAGCACAATGCGCTGAATGCCACGGCAGCGGCGGCGCTGGCCGCAGGGCAGGGCGTTCCCGCCCAGGCGATCGGCGAGGCCCTGGGCAGCTTCCGCAGCGTAACGACGCGGCACGAGGGCAGCGCCGTGGTAGGCGGCGTGGC
>CAYQYM010000156.1:0-6121 GCA_964421715.1 uncultured Acidipila sp. | reverse complement strand
GGTGAAAGCCGGACATGATGCGCGCCAGGTAGCGCGGGCCAACGCGAATGTCACTGTCGCTGACGAGGATGTGCGCGTGCCGGGCGTGCGGCAGCGCCTGCACCAGGTTGCTGACCTTGCCGTTCGGACCCAGCACCTCGGGGCAGAGCACGAGCTCAATCTGCGCGCCCGGGAACTCCGCCTTGAGACGCTCGATGCAGGGCACGGCCGGGTCTTCAAGACTGCTGACCGCAAAGATCAGCTCATACGCACCGGCGTACTGCTGCCGGCAGTGGCTCCTGAACGCCTCGTACATCTCGGGGTCCGCGCCTTTGACAGGCTTGAGGATGCTGACCGCGGGGGCCGCCTCTGAGCCCGCCATGCGCTCAAGCGCAAAGCCGCGCGCGGCCCACAGCGCGGCGATGTAATAGAAGAGGCCGGCGATGGAGAGTGCCGTGGTAAATCCGGCAACGTAGGCGGCGAGCATCTACTCGTAGCGTAACGCCTCGATGGGATCCAGGTTCGCCGCCTTCCACGCCGGATAGATTCCGAACACGAGCCCGATTCCTATCGAGACCGTGAAGCCGATCGTCGCCCAGAGGCTTGACATGCTGGCAGGCAGGCCGCTGCCCATGGCCAGCCGGATCAGCAGCGTGATCAGTGCGCCGACGGAGATCCCGATCACACCGCCCATCGCGCAGAGTGTGATCGCCTCCACCGTGAACTGGACGAGTATGTTGCGCTTCGTGGCACCAATCGCCTTGCGCACGCCAATCTCCTTGGTACGCTCGGTCACGCTGACCAGCATGATATTCATCACGCCCACGCCACCTACCATCAGTCCGACGCTCGAGACGGCAATCATAAAGATGACCAGTCCGCCGGTAATCTGGCTCCAAAGGCGCGAGATCGAATCCGGGCTGAAGATAGCGAAGTTGTCCGGCTGCTCCACCCTCACCTTGCGGCGCACGCGCAGCAGAGAACGAATCTCCTCCTCGACAATCGACTTGTTCTTTGGATCGTCGTACTTCACGCTGATCCAGACGTCCTTCACCTCGCGGTGAATCTTATTGAAAGTCGAGAGCGGAAAAGCCGCCTTGTTGTCTTCGGCGTTTTCGCCGCCGCCGAAGGGCTGCTTCGCCTTGTCAAAGACCCCGATCACGGTGAACATGTCGCCGTTGATCTCCACCTCTTTGCCCAGCGGGCTCTGGTTGCCGAACAGCTTTTGCGCGGCATCGTAGCCCAGCACAGTTACATTGGAAGCGCGCGCCTCGTCTACCTCGTTGAACATGCGCCCGGCGACAAGCGGCAGGGCATTCACCTTGGCTATCTCCGGTGAGTCGCCGGTGAGAATGGAGTGCTGCACCTTTTTCTTGCCGTACTTGATGGCGACATTGCCCAGGCCGAGCTGAAAGTCCTGGTAGCGTTTTGACGGATCGACCGCAACCACGTGAGGCAGCCGGCGGATCGCATCCGCATCTTCAACCGTCAGTTTCTTGCGCGCAAGCATCTCGGTCGTGGGACGCACATTGATCACGGGCATGTGGAAGACCCAGATAACATTCGTTCCCAGCGAATCGACAAAGCTCTGAAACTTGTTGTTCACCCCGTTGATGATGGAGGAGATGGCGATCACGGTCGCCACGCCGATCACGACACCGAGAATGGTGAGCCCGGAACGCAGTTTATTGCTGCGCAGGGTCTCCATCGCCATTCTTACCGATTCGCGCGTATCACCGAATGCCATCAGGAATGCCTCACATCTCCGCGCGCAGAGCCACGATGGGATCCAGCATGGCTGCCTTGCGCGCAGGATAAACGCCGAAGAAGATGCCGACGCCGCCGGCCACAAACAGGCCCAGCAGCACGCTCCACAGCTTGATGGCCGAGGGCCAGCCGATGGCAAGCGTGATGGCCTCCGCAGCGCCAGCGCCGCCGATCACCCCAATGATGCCGCCAACCAGCGCCATCGTGGCTGACTCGATCAGGAACTGCATCATCAGGTCCTTGCGCTTAGCGCCCAGCGCCTTGCGAATGCCAATCTCGCGTGTCCGCTCCGTAACACTGACCAGCATGATGTTCATGATAACGACGCCGCCTACCACCAGCGAGATCGACGCGATGCCGACCACGACGGCCGCAAAGGTCGCCGTCAACTGCTTCCACAGGCTCACAAACGTGTCGTTCGTCTCGAGCGAGAAGCTGTCCTGCGTGCCCGGCGCATCATGGCGGCGCGCGCGCATGATCGCCCGGACCTCATCTGTGACCGCGTCCAGCGCACCTGGAGCCGTGCCCGCCTTGATATAGATGTCAATCGAGTGGTGCGCTCCATGCGAGTGCATGTAGGTGGAGAGCGGCATATCCACATAGTCATCCTGGCTCTGACCCAGGGTCTTGCCCTGCCGCTCACCCACGCCCACGATGGTGTAAACGACCCCGTCGACGCGCAGCTCCTTGCCGACAGGGTCGTCGTGCCCCAGCAGGTTATCCACCACGTCGTAGCCCACGATGATGACGTGGCTGCCGTGCTCATCGTCGGCCGGCGTAAAGCTGCGGCCTTCCACCACGTTCAGATTCGTCATCTGCGGCATACCAGAGGTCCAGCCCCGGATGCTCGTCTTTGTGCTCGACTGCTTACCGGAGACCACTGTGCCCTGGGAGGTGAGCTGCGCCCCAACCAGCAGGCAGCGCTTGCAACCGTCGGCAATGGCGGAGTAGTCCTCCATCGTCAGGTCCTTGCGCTTGGTATAGCGCAGGTAGTCCTCGGCATTGAAGATGACCGACGGCATCTTGGTGACGGTCAAGGTGTCTGACCCATAGCCGGAGATCTTCGTCGCAACGTAGCGGTTCGCGCCATTCACCATGGTGATGACGGCGATGACCGAAGCCACGCCGATGACGAGGCCGATCAGCGTGAGCACGGTACGTAGCTTGTTGACCCAGAGCGACTGCAGGGCAATCTTGAAAGCTTCGTAGAAATACATGAGGTGCATCCTGCCCCGCAATCGTCCGTGTTCGGCCGAGCGTTGGGCGCTGTCTCAGGATACGCGCAGCTGCGGCCCGAAGTTCCAAAATGTGCCCGCCTGCTTCAGAACGCGCGCGCGGTCCTTTACAATCCACAGGTAACATTCTTTTCATTCATAAGGATTCGTAACAAGCTCATGGCAAACACCAAGGCAATGGAAACCAAGGAAGCACGCAAGAGCGCCAAGCGCGCAGCCCGCAAGAAGGCAGCCCCCAAGGCTCCCCGCACAGAGCCGCGCGGCTCCAGGAAGCAGAAGGTGCGGAAGCTGGCTCGCGGCCAGAGCAAGCGGTAGCTCGCGGCCGCCGCGGATGCCGGTTCGCCGGGGCGGCCCGCTACCCGTTACACTCGCCTCATTCCGTAATTGAGGAGCTGTACGCTGCCGAGTCAACTGTTCGCCAGAAAGTCCATCGACAAGCTGATCGCCGAGTCAGAGAAGCCGGAGCACGCGCTCCGCAAGTCGCTCGGACCGGTGTCGCTCACCGCGCTCGGCATCGGCGCGGTCATCGGCTCTGGCATCTTCACGGTGATCGGCACGGCCATCGCCGGGGAGAAGTTCGACACCTCGTCGGTGTTTAACACGCCGCTGCTCGATTACCTGGTGCACCACACGGCGCTGGTGGGCCGCCCTGGTGCCGGACCCGCGCTGGCGCTCTCGCTCGTGCTGGTGGCCATCGTCTGCGCCTTCACCGGACTCTGCTACGCAGAGCTTGCATCGATGATCCCCATCGCAGGGTCGGCCTACACCTACACCTATGCCACCCTGGGTGAGCTGATCGCCTGGATCATCGGCTGGGATCTCATCCTCGAATACGCCTTCTCCAACATGGCCGTTTCGGTCGGCTTCGCCGCCCATTCCGTGGACCTGCTGGACTGGCTGGGCATTCACCCCTCGTTGCGCTGGATCTCGCCGGCGTATCTGCCCAGCGGACTCACCGATCTCGAAGGTCACACACTGTATAACTCCGGCTGGCACTTTGGCTTCAACGTCCCGGCCTTTCTTATCGTCATGCTGCTCACGAGCGTGCTCGTGCGCGGCATCCGCGAGTCCGCCCGGACGAACAATGTGATGGTGCTGCTCAAGATTGCCGCCATCCTGATCTTCGTCGCCTTCGGCGCGCATTTCATCCGCCCCGGCAACTGGCACCCTTTTTACCCGAACGGCTGGTCGGGCGTGCTCACCGGCGGCTCCATTATCTTTTTTACTTACATCGGCTTTGACTCAGTGTCGACCGCCGCCGAGGAGTGTAAGGACCCGCAGCGCTCGGTCCCCATTGGCATCATCGCCACCCTGGTCATCTGCACCCTGCTCTATATCGGCGTCGCTGTCGTACTGACGGGTCTCATCCGGTGGAGCCTGCTTATGGATGACGCCGCTCCAGTGGTCAACACGCTCAAAAAGCTTTCCACGACGCACCCGGGCGGTTCGCTGCACTGGGTGCGGCTGGCTGTGCTGGTGGGCGCCCTGCTGGGCATGATTTCTTCAATCCTGGTATTTCAGATCGGCCAGGCGCGCGTCTGGTTCGCCATGTCGCGCGATCGCCTGCTGCCCGCCATCTTCAGCCGGGTGCATCCACGCTTCCGTACGCCCGTCGTCTCGACCTGGGTGGCCGGCGTAGTGGTCGGCGTTCCAGCCGGCCTGCTCGACATCGGCACGTTCTCTGACCTGTCGAACATCGGTACGCTCTTTGCTTTCGTGCTGGTCTCAGCCGGGGTGCTTGTGCTGCGCTACAAGGACCCGGGCCGCCATCGCGGATTCCGCGTGCCCGCCGGCCCGCTCTTTCCGGTGCTGAGCATTCTGTTCTGTGTGCTGCTCATGGCCGGGCTGCCCATCATGACCTGGTTCCGCTTCTTTGTCTGGCTCGCCGTCGGGCTCGCCATCTACTTCCTTTACAGCCGCAAACGCAGCGAATTCGCCCGCTAGTATTTCCTGCTCTGCCCGGCCTGCTCGACGCATCCCACTCTCTGTGGGACGCGCCCCGAGGGCTGCTCGCGTCCCGCGAAGCGCGCAGAATACTGCGCGCTTCAGGCCTGGCTCAGCAGCTCGTACGCCGCACAAGTCCGCTCGTTGCCGCGAGAGAAAGACAACGGGACATCTGCCCAACTCTTTCCACACAAGGAGCCCTATGTACCACCACATCAAGAAACTGATGTACACCGTGGACGTCGGCACGCCCGACCCCCGCTTTGGCCGCATGCTTCTGGAGCAGTTTGGAGGAGCCAACGGCGAGCTCGCCGCCGCCATGCAGTACACCATCCAGGGATATAACTGCGAAGATGCCGCCCGCAAGGACCTGCTGATGGACATCGGCACCGAGGAACTCAGTCACCTTGAAGTTATCGGCGCACTGACGCGCATGCACCTGATGCCCTCCAAAACTGATCGCGATGCCGCAGACCAGGATCCCATGATGACGATTGCCGGAGGCGGAGGCGTGAACCTTTTTAACTCGGCAGGCGACGCCTGGACCGCGAATTACCTTAAGGTCACCGGTGACCTGGCTGTAGATCTACACAGCAATATCGCCGCCGAGGCGCGCGCCAAGATCGTCTATGACCGCCTGATCGCCTTCACAGACGACCCGGGCTCGAAGCAGGCGCTGCAATTTCTCATGACCCGCGAGATCACCCACATGCGGTCCTTCGCCGCGGCGCTTACGAGCATGGGCAAGCCCGCCTTTGCGATCGGCGTTATCGCACCGACACCCGAACTCGTCGACCAGTACTTCGATGCCTCTACCGGAAGCGGCGAGCAGGGCGAGGAGACCTCCGGGCCATGGAACAACGGCGAGGCCGGCCTGCGGCTGGTCAAGTCTGTCATGGACCCCTACCGCAACCAGCAGGATAAGCGCTCTGGTGACGGTGCACAGGTCTCCGGAGAGGACTTCGACACCAAGCCCTACATGCCGAAGCCAGGCACCGAGCCAACCTCACCCAACGACTCCACCCCGGTCGGCGAAGACACCGGCGGCAGCCAGATCAAGCAGGGCTGGGAGCATCTGAAGAGCAAGATTGCTTCCTAGCGGAAACGAGACCGGCTGTCCCGCTGCTGACAGTCCGTGCGGCAAGCGTGACGGGAACCGCGGCCGCCCCATCCCGGGCGGCCGCGTCACTTTGCAC
>CAYQYM010000155.1:0-6142 GCA_964421715.1 uncultured Acidipila sp. | reverse complement strand
GGATTCGAGCGTGTAGCGAGGTTCGGGTGCTTCAATGGTGGCCAGCAGCGCGCAGCGCAGCAGAATGAAGAACAGCATGGCTCCGGCGAAGCGCGGCCACCGCAGCAGGCCGGCCAGGGCCAGCAGCAGGTAGAGTGCGTTCAGCCCGGCATAGCCCAGCGCGAACTCGGTTTCGGCGTGGTGCTTTGCGTACTGCCACCAGCGCAGTTCCACCCAGAGCAGCTCTGTGCGCGGGCGCAGCCACATATCGGCCACGCGTGCCAGCGGCAGCCAGAGATAGTAACGCAGCGGGCTGGTCTGGATGCGGTCGGCGGCGAGCTGGCCAAAGCGGCGGTCGAGCTCGGGCGTCAGTGTGGTAGTGCGGTTGTAGTCGGCCAGCAGGCTGCGCGTCTTTAGGAGCTGGGCCGGTGAGTCAAACGCCCGCGCCGGCAGGTTTTGAAGCTCAATACGGTCGGTGTTCGCGTTCCAGTAGACCTCCCAGGTGCAGGTCAGGTCGACGCAGACGGTCTTCGTCCAGCGATTGAAGCCGGGTTCGGTGTACTCGCCGGGGTCCATGGCATAGCGCGGCGCGAGCGGCTTAAAGACGTGGAAGGTGCGCCAGTTGCGAATCGTCCACGGCACAAATGGCAGCACTGAGAGGAGCCCACAGACCAGCGCCATTGGCAGCATGCGACGGCGGTCTTGCGCATACCACAGTAACGCCGGGAAAAGGGCAACGGCCAGCAGCGCGCCATCCGGCCGCAGCAGCGCGGCGTAGCTCCAGGCCACGGCCAGCAGCGCAGCGCAGCGCCAGCGCGGCTCGTCCACCATGCGCGCGAACACGAAGAACGCCAGCGCAATCGAGAAGAGCTCGAGCGTCTCCGTCAGCGGCGTAGTGGCGTAGTTTGCCGTGAATGGGCAGAGTGCCGCGGCCCAAAGTGCCACCCACGCCGCCCGTTCTGAAGCGATGCGTCGCGTGAAGAGCGCAATCAGCACGCTGCTGGCCAGGTCCACCGTAATCTGTACATAGAGGACGGCGCGGTAGTGCTCCATGCCGAAGAGGCGAAAGCAGGCCACGAGAAAGAGCGGATAGCCGGGCAGGCGAATCAGCGTGGGGTGAACGCCATCTGCGCGGCTCAGCCCGTAGATGCCGTGCAGCATCCAGTTCTTTGCGATATCACCGTAAATCAGCGGGTCGCCCTCGACCTCGGGGTAGGTGTGGAGGAACCACAGCCGGAGCGCTGCCCCGGCGGCCAGGGCCAGCAGGGCTACCCACCAGTGTCTGTGCAGCCTCTGCGTCATTGCTGTGAATGATACAGGGCACGCATTTAGGATGATGGCAGATGAAGCAGGTCTTCTACGATCCTCAACGCAGGCGCTGGAAGAGGCTGCGCCGGGTACTCGACGTAACAGCGGTGGTGTCTACGCTTGTGCTGATGTTCTTCTTCGTCAGCGTGGTTAAGCGGCAGACGCTGCCCGAGCTGCTGCTGCCCTCTGCCAAGCGTAACTACAAGGCGCTCAAGGAGGCCCGCCAGGGAGACCTGAAAAAGACGGTGCAGCGGCCGGGACGGCGGCGCACCCATAAACACGCCTCGGAGATTGTGCTGAACCAGGAGGAGGGGCTGCGCGCTGCGTTCTATGTAAACGATGAGCCCAGCTACTCGGCGCTGAAGGCGCACATCCACCAGATCGACCTGCTCTTTCCCGACTGGCTGCATGTCATCTCGCCCGATGGCACACTGCGCGCCGCCACGCCGCTCTTCCCGGTTCATTTCTATGACGTGGTGGATAGCAAGGGCGGCGTGCATGGCGTTGACCCGGAGAACAAAGTGCAGCGCGTCATCCAGTCGTCCAGGGAAGACACCGAGGTCTTCCCCATGCTGAGCGACTACAACGCAGTCGCCGGCACGTGGAACGGCGCGGCAATCGGTAAGATGCTGCACAGCCCCACGGCGCGCGAGCGGCTGCATCAGCAGCTCGATGTCTTCTTCTCGGCCAATCCGAATTACAAAGGTCTTTGCCTGGACTTTGAAGAAGTGCCGGAGAAGGACGCGAAGCTCTACGCCGAGTGGATCGGCGAGATTTACAACGACCTGCGTCCGAAGAACCTTCGCCTTTATGTGAATCTGCAGGCCGGCGCGCCAGACGCGCTGATGAAAGCGGTGGCGCACAACAGTGACGGCGTAATCCTGATGAATTACGACCAGCATGAGGACTCGAGCGAGCCCGGTCCCATCGCTGCCGAGGACTGGTTCGAGGCAAACCTGGCGCGCACCCTCAAGCTGGTGCCAAAAAGCAAAATCCTTTGCGCGATCGGCAACTATGGCTACGACTGGTCTACTCCACTGCGGGAAAAAGGCAAGCGGCCTTCAAACAAGGCGCTAACCGTGGAAGACCTGACCGTGCAGGAGGCCTGGCAGCGGGCCGCAGACTCCGACGCAGACGTGCACCTTGAAGGCGATGAACTCAATGCGCACTTCGCCTATGACGACGAGGACGAGCATGTGCGCCACCAGGTCTGGTTTCTCGATGGAGTGACGGCGCTGAACGAACTGCGCGCCGCCCGCCAGATGGGCCTGCGCACTTTTGCATTGTGGCGGCTGGGCGAGGAAGACCCCTCGCTGTGGCAGGTCTGGGACCACCCGGGGGCCGCCGACGCGCCGTCGCTGCTGCGGTCTGTGCCGCCCGGTGCTGATGTGGACACCGAAGGCGAGGGAGATATTCTGCGCATCGTTGCGCGGCCGCAGGCCGGCCAGCGCGAGATCAACATGGACGCGGAGAATTTCACCATCACCGACGAGAACATGGTGGCGCTGCCGCGTTCCTATACCATTCGCCAGTATGGCTACGACCCGCAGAAGGTGGCGATCAGCTTTGACGACGGGCCAGATCCAAAGTGGACGCCGAAGATTCTCGACATCCTCAGGCAATACAACGTGCGCGCGGCCTTCATGGTCATCGGCGAGCAGGCGCAGGAAAACACCGGGCTGCTGAAGCGCTACGTGCGCGAGGGCCACGAGATCGGCAACCACACCTTCACGCACCCGGATATCAGCGAGATTCCACCGCGCGAGGTGGAACTTGAGCTGAATCTTACGGAGCGGCTCTTTGCCGCGGAAACCGGCGTGCAGCCTCTCTACTTCCGGCCGCCGTACTCGATAGACCAGGAGCCGGACACGAACGACCAGGCCGCGCCCGCGGACCGTATCCAGCAGATGGGCTACACCATCATCGGCGACAAGATCGATACGGACGACTGGAACGAACATCCGCGCAAGACGCCTCAGGAAATTACCAACAACGTGATGCAGCAGCTTGCGGACATGAAGGGCTCCGGGTGGAAACGAGGCTCGATCATCCTGATGCACGATGGCGGCGGAGACCGCTCGCCCACGGTAAACGCGCTGCCGCTGCTCATCACCACGCTGCGCAGTCACGGTTATCAAATTGTGCCCGTGAGCGAGCTGATGGGCAAGACTACGGCCGAGGTGATGCCGCCCATGGCGCCGGGCATGCGCTGGCAGGCGCGGGTGGATTCTGTCGCCTTCTTCATCTTCGGCTTCTTCAGCCACTTCGTGGTCACGGTTTTCTTCCTGGGCGACGTGCTGATGAGCGCACGCCTGGGGCTGGTGGGCATCTTCGCACTTTTGGACCGTATTCGCCGCCGGAGTGTTCCGCCGGGTGAGTTCTGCCCCCCGGTGGCGGTGCTCATCCCGGCCTACAACGAGGAGAAGGTAATCGTGCGCACCGTGCGCTCGGTGATGCACTCGGACTACCCCAACCTGCGCATCATCGTCATCGATGATGGATCGAGGGACCGCACCGCCGATAGCGTGCGGGAGGCCTATCCGCAGGAGCTCGCCACCGGGCGGCTGACGGTGCTCACCCAACCAAATGCTGGTAAGGCCGAGGCGCTGAATTTTGCGTTGAACCATCTGGAGGAGGACTTCTATGTCGGCATCGACGCCGATACGGTCATCCCGGCGGACGCTGTTTCTAAGCTGATCGTTCACTTTGCCGACGAGCGGGTGGGTGCGGTAGCGGGCAATGCAAAGGTGGGCAACCGGGTGAACCTGTGGACACGCTGGCAGGCACTTGAGTACATCACCAGCCAAAACTTCGAACGCCGCGCCCTGGACCTGTTCAATGTGGTGACCGTTGTGCCCGGCGCCATCGGCGCCTGGCGCACCAGTGCGGTGCTCAAGGGTGGCTGCTACCCGGTGAACACCGTGGCCGAGGACGCTGACCTCACCATGAACCTGCTGGAGCAGGGTTACAAGGTGATCTACGAGGACCGCGCGCTGGCCTTCACCGAGGCGCCCGTTACGGCAAGCGGGCTGATGCGGCAGCGCTTCCGCTGGTCCTTCGGCATCCTGCAGGCCGTCTTCAAGCACAAGCAGGCTTTCCGGACCAACCGTGCGATGGGGCTCTTTGCGCTGCCGAATATTCTTATCTTCCAGATCCTTCTGCCGCTGGTCTCCCCTTTCATTGATCTCATGTTTGTGGCCGGAACGGTGCAGTACCTCTGGGACCGTCACTTTCACCCTGAGGCAGCCAGCGCGGCCAGCTTTGAAAAGCTGCTGACCTACTTCCTTACCTTCCTGATGATCGACTTCATCACGTCAGCGCTGGCCTTCTCGCTCGAGCGGCGCCACCCGGCCAGCAGGGGGGATGGGTGGCTACTGTTCCATATCTGGCTGCAGCGGTTCACTTATCGCCAGCTGTTCTCGGTCGTGCTCTTCAAGACGCTCAAGCGCGCCGTTGACGGTCGCCCCTTTAACTGGGACAAGCTCGAGCGCACCGCGAAGATGTCGCAGCAGACCGAGCGGATAACGGCCGGCGAAAAGCCTTGAACCAGCCTGTTTGACATCGATTCAACTCAAAATTCACAGCCTGTTCACAACCCTTTGGGAAACTTGAAGCCGTGCCGGAAGTGGGTTCTCCAGCGACTGCTGGTGGTCACGCATGGCACGGATTGAAGGCGATGAACTGCGAAAAAAAGCATCGCTATTCCGGGTTTCAAATTACGCACCCATTTACGAGAGAGGCGAAATGAACAACCACCTGAAGGCGCTCGCAAGTCTGGCACTGGCTACGGCCATTGCAAGCCACGCACAGAAAGCGAGTTCTACCTCCGGCGAGGCCAGCACGGGCATGGCTAAGAAGACGCATCATGCCAAACGCCTGGCCAAGCCTTCCATCGAGTCGCAGATCGAGTCGCTGCGGCAGGACATGCAGGCGGAGCAGTCGCAGATTGAATCCCTGCGGCAGCAGCTTGCTGATCGCGATGCGCAATTGCAGCGCGCACAGCAGGCCGCGCAGGATGCGCAGGCGGCGGCTCAGCAGGCACAGCAAAGTCTGCAGATGCAGATGCAGCAGCAGACCGATACGACACAGTCCGTGGGCAGCCTGCAGAGTGCGGTCGCCGATCTGAAGTCGAACACGGCGACGATCGTGACCAGCATGCAGGACCAGCAGGCCGCAACCAAGAAGGCGATTGAGAACCCTGACGTTCTGCACTTCAAGGGGATTACCCTCTCCCCGACCGGCAGCTTCGTGGAAGCCGCCACGGTAAATCGCAGCAAGGCCACCGGCTCCGATATCAATACGCCCTTCAGCGCAATTCCGTTCGATGGCGCGAACCTGGCGCACCTGAGCGAGTTCTACGGCACCGGCCGCCAGTCCCGCCTGGCGCTCACAGCCGAGGGCAAAGTTCCCAACGGCGTTATCCGCGGCTACTACGAGATGGACTGGCTCGGCACAGGCATCACCTCCAACAACAACCAGTCCAACAGCTACGCCATGCGTCAGCGGCAGCTCTGGGCGCAGGCGCAGTTGAACAATGGCTGGACCTTTACCGGCGGCCAGATGTGGTCGCTCGTCACCGAGACGCGAAAAGGACTGCAGAACAAGAGCGAGGTCCTGCCGCCCACCATCGACCCGGCCTACAACGTGGGTTATGTGTGGACACGCCAGTACGGCTTCCGCGTGACCAAGGACCTCGGCCAGAAGATGTTCTTCGGCGTCTCGCTTGAAGATGCGCAGACACTGCCCCCCAGCTGCGCGGCCACGGGCCTGAATGCGGCTGGCACGGCCAAGCTGGCCTGTCCGGCCAACTACGTGCTCGGTACCACCGGCAACGGAGGCGGCCTCTACAACCCAA
>CAYQYM010000154.1:0-6155 GCA_964421715.1 uncultured Acidipila sp. | reverse complement strand
GCGCAGGATAGCGTCGTAGGACTGCTCTACGCCGGAACGGCCCACCACGTCGCCCGGCTCATAGTAGGCATAGCGGGCATCGTTGAGCATGTCCTCGCTCACCTCGCCCACGTAGCCCACCAGGTGCGCCGCGAAGCCGTCGCGCGGATAGAGCCTGCGCTGCTCGTCCACCGTCTCGAGTTCCGGCATCTCGTCCCGGTGCGCCTCGATGAACTCCTGCTCGTCCGGCGTGATGTCCTGCTTGAGCGGCAGCGGCTGGTACTTCGGCGCCGCGCGGTACTTCCTGAGGATGGCCTTTATCTGCTCAACCGTCATGTTCAGCCCGCGCGCAATCAGCGGCAGGTCTGCCATGTAGTCGTGTCCCTGCTCCCGCACCAGGAAGCAGGAAACCGAAGGGTAGTTGTCCACCAGCAGGCGGCCTTCACGGTCAAAGATCTTGCCCCGCGGCGCAAGAATCGGCACCTTGCGAATGCGATTCGCCTCGGCCAGCGCCCGATAGTTGCTGGCCTGCACCACCTGTAGACGCCACAATCCGAAGAGCAGCACCAGCAGGACGCCGGCGATCACATACTGCACAATCGTCAGCTTGATGGACGGCAGCTTTTCGTCGCGATTCAACATGGAGCAGGGTCGGTAGCTTTAGAATACGCGCAACCGGTGCATTGCAACGCGAAAATTCGCGCGGCAAATGCGCTCACTGCTGGCCCGCCTCTGCATAGTAGCCGGCCCGGTGCCGCACCGTATATCCCTCTCCGCCGGGGACCCCTTTGAGCGTGACCTCGATGGTGCGGAAGTTTCCATCCGTAACCTGCTGCGCCGGGTAGTAGCCCAGCAGGTATTGCGTGCGCAGATCATCGGACACCTTCTGGAACGCCTCCTCCAGGTGCGCCGCGTCCGCGTAGTAGTATCGGCCGCCGGTCTGCTGGGAGAGTGTAATCAAGGCGTGCTCGCCGCCGGTATCACGGCCTGCATCCGCGGCAACCGGCACATCGATGATGCTGTAGACCATGGTCTCGGCGCGCACTGCAGCCTCGAGCGCCTCGGCGTAACCGGTGCCTTTCACCGTGTTGCCGCCGTCGGAGATGATGACCAGCACCCGCCGTCCAGACTCGCCTTCGAGCGCGGCCGAGGCCTGCGCCACGGCACTGTAGAGCGCCGTGGCCGGCCCAAAGCGCAGATGCTCGATACCCTCGTCGATAGGCCGCAGCCGGCCGGTGAAGGCCACGGCCTGGCGCACATCGGAGTTGAAGTCGAACAGGGAAAGCCGGTCCTGCGGCCGCAACAGCGTGTGAACGAAGCCGTGCGCCGCGCGCTGCTCGATCGATATGTCCTTCCGCACCGTTCCGCTTGTGTCGATGGCCAGGGCAACGGCCAGCGGCACGGCAGTCTGCCGCTCAAAGACCGCGATCTTCTGCGGCCTGCCATCCTCTGTCAGCACGAAGTTGTCCTGGCTGAGCCCGCCCACGGGCGCACCTGCCGCGTCAGTGACGTTCGCAAATACATTGACCAGCCGCACGTCGACGCGGATGGAAGGCGCGTGGCTCTGCGGCTGCGCCGCGCCGGCGGCAAACAGGAGCAGCAGCGCTGCCGGGAACCTGCTCATGGAACGAACAGCTCCGGAAACGGCTCACCGTCCGCCCAGACCGCCCCGTCGCTGAAGTGCTCCTTCTTCCAGATGGGCACCGTCTTCTTGAGCGTGTCAATCAGCCAGCGGCAGGCGTCAAACGCCGCTCCGCGGTGCGCGGAGGCGACTCCGATCACGACGCTGGTCTCGCCAATCTCCAGGCGGCCGATGCGATGCCGGATGGCCACCGCGCGCACGGCGTAGCGTGTGAGCGCCTCTGCCGCCAAGGCCTGCATCTGCCTGAGGGCCATCTCCTCATACGCGTCATAATCAAGGAAGAGCGTCTGGCGCCCGCGCGTGTTGTTGCGCACCGTGCCGTCGAAGATCACCGTGGCACCGTCTTCCGGATGGCGCAGGATCTCTGCCACCTGTGCGGCGTCGAGAGGCTCCCGCGTCAGCACGACGTCAGCAGGCGCGCCGCCGCTGACGGGCGGCAGCAGCGCAACCTCGTCGCCCTCGGTAAGCTGGTCCGTGCGGGAGGCATACCGCTGATTGACGGCGACGGCCAGCGTGTCCCAGAACCTGTCCGGGCGGGGGCCGCAAGACAGGCCGGCAAGCAGGTCGAGCAGCGTGGCCACCGTGGCGCCGGGCTCAAGCTCCAGCACCGGCGGAGCGCCCGCCATCACCTCGCGCAGAACTCCGAAATAGAGCAGCCGGACACGCATGCAGCTATCAGCTTACTAGCTGATTCAGCTTGCCGAGAAACGCAGGTGACGAGCAGCATAAGCCGCCTGCAACCGCACTTGCTCTGTATGCCTTCTCTAGCGGCAGCTCTCAAGGGCAGCCACACACTCCGCGTCGAGTGCATGCGGCGCGTCCTTCCACAAGATGCTGAAGACCTTCTCCCGCGGCAGCGCCTCACGGTAAGGCCGCCTGGCCGCAAGCGCATCGTAGATGTCCGCGACCGTAAGCACGCGCATCGGCAGCGTAAGCTGCTTGGCCGTCAGCCCCAGGTGGTAGCCGCTGCCGTCCAGCTTCTCGTGGTGCGCGGCGGCCACCAGGCTCAGATTCTCAAAGCCGGGGACGCGGCGCAGAATCTCGTAGGTCATGCGAGGATGCTGGCGCACTGCCTGCCACTCCTCATCGGTGAGCTTGCCGTTCTTGTCGAGAATCGAGTTCGAAATCCCCATTTTGCCGATGTCATGCAGCAGGGCGGCGCGCCGCATCTCCCGGATTTCCCAGGAAGCGAAACCCAGGGCTGTGGCAATGTCGACTGCCGCCTCAGCCACGCCGGTCGAATGACGATAGGTGAACGGTGACTTTGCATCGATCACGTCGGCAAAGGCGAGGCAGATGTTGTCAATGCGCTCCGGGCCGGTGCTGATGCGGTCCGTCCCGGAGTTCGGCACCAGATCCACCACTGCTCTTGGAGCCTCTTCGAGCTCAGCCCAGAAAGAGGCTCTTTGGCCGAGGGACAGGAAGGCGCTGACCACCGCGGGGTCAAACCACCGGCCGCTGCGCTGGCGAGCCACCTGCAACGCCGCATCCCGGCCGTTCCGGCTGTAGTACATCTCAGCAATCTGCGCCAGGCACAGCACGCGCGCCAGCAGCGGAATCTCGAAGCCCTTCTGTCCACGCGGCAGCCCCTGCCCGCGCCACAGCTCATTGAGGGAGTGAATGGCATCGGCAGCACGATCCGAAAGGCCAATGCGCCGGGCGATCTCGGCACCTCGCTCACAGCGAATCTGCATCACCGCGTAGGCATCCCTCTTGCGGTTGCGGCCGGCGCGCAGCAGCGCCTTCAGCCGCTCGGCCAACGGCGCATGCGGATAGATGTGAGAGAGTGCGTAGCGGATCGAATCCAGGCCGATGCGCGTCCAGTCCGTCAGGCAGACGTCGTGCTTGCCCTGGATGTCATCGGTGCCCAGGATCTCAAACATGCGGGCGGAGTTGGTGCTGCAGCCGGCGTCCTTCATGAGCGCGGCGTAGTAGAGGTCCGCGCGCTCTGACTCTGAAATGCCAAGCTCGGCGGCCAGGTGCATGGCCAGCACACAGGTGCGCACCGAGTGCCCCATCGGCTGGCCTTCTACCAGGTCAAGCGCAAAAGACAGCGCCGAAATGACCCCGGAGATCGGCATGGAAGCCGGACTGGCAGCCTCAAAATTCAGAAAGGTTTTTGCAGGCACAGATGGTCTCCGTGTGCATTATCGACCCTGCAGCCGGGCGCATGAGAACGTTCCAATCAAAAACCGGGACTAAACTTGACCGGATTGTAATGCGCTGTTGACAGCGGCTTTCACGCACGGTTCCTAAGCTCAGGAAACCACTTCGATTTCAGCTCGAAACGCCTCATAATTCGACTTGCTTTTCCGAGGATCAGATCATGCTGTGCAAGAAGCTTTCCTGCTTGCCTCCAGGAGGATATCTGGCCCTCATCGGCGGCCAGACGGCTCGTGCGCAATCCACCCAGGCAGCCATTCTGGACACGGTGCACGACACCAGCGGCGCGGTCGTCTCCGGGCCAGCGTAACGATAACCAACATGGACAATGGCACCGCGCACGGTCGAGACCGACGGCGCGGGAGACGACCAGGTGCTTGACCTCTCACCGGGCGCTACGTGGTCGACGTGAAGGCCAGCGGATTCCCAACGTGCTCAACCACACCAACCTTAGCGACCCGGTGCTAGACCTGACAAGCACGCAATGTGGCAGGATCACCGGACCGCGCGGCTCGGACTTCGGCGCGGCTCGGAACCACCAGGTCTCAATGAGGCTTGAGTTTCAAGCCACACGGCTAAGGCATTCAGTGCGAGGGCCAGGGTGCGCTAGGAGTCCTGGCTCAATCTTCGGCCACCAAAAAGGCCCAGGCCTGCATCAGTCCGGGCCTGCTCTTTGAACCAGCGCTCAGACTTCGAGTCGCTCGACCACTGCCTCCACAGCCGCCTGCGGCGTGAGAAAGCGCTCGTACTCGCGGCCTTCCACGCCACCCATCGAGATCTCCGGCCTGCGATACGCCATCCCGCTCGGCTGGCCAGTCTCAAGCGCGATATGTATCTCGCGCGCGCCTGTCCGCTCCAGCACCTCGCGCACGTTTTCCTGGCGAATGCCGCAGCCCGGCATCACGACGATCCGGTCGCCGGCCTGCCGCGCCAGTTGCGCCACCATGGAAAGCCCCTCGATCACCGAGGGCTTGCCGCCTGAGGTCAAGACGCGCGCAGCACCCGTTCCAATGATGGCTTCGAGCGCCTCCGGCAGATCGCGCGAAACATCGATAGCGCGATGAAAGGTCACGGGCAGCGGCGACGCCAGCTCGACCAGCTCCCGCGTGCGCGGCACATCCACCGTGCCGTCCGCATGCAGCAGGCCCAGCACCACCCCGTCCGCGCCGAGATCCTTAGCCACCCGGATGTCATGCCGCATGGAGGCAAACTCGGCGTCGGTGTAAAGGAAATCGCCGCCGCGCGGACGAATCATCACGTGTATCCGGATGCTGAGCCGTGCGCGCGCCTCACGAATGGCACCCGCGCTTGGCGTGGTGCCGCCCTCGAGCAGGTTGGCGCAAAGCTCGACGCGGTCCGCCCCGCCCCTCTCTGCTGCCATGGCCGAGTCCACCGACTCGAGGCAGAGCTCCAGCAGGGCCCGCCGGCCTGGCACAGGCCTACTGCGCATGCCAGAAGGTAACGTAGTTGCGGCCAAAGTAGAGGCGGTAGCGGCCCGGGCCTGCATCCGCGTCGATCTGCAGGGGAGACGGCCGCTTGATATCGGCGTCGTGCCGGGTGGGCACGGTGAAGACCTCGCGCGCGCCGATGTCCATCACCACAAAACGCTCACCGACCATACCGATGCCGTAAGCACCCGGCGGCAGCTTCTGCTCACCGAACTGCAGCGGCACCTCAGTCAGCAGGTAGGCCTGGTAACGCTGCTGGATTCCGCTCGAGTAGCCGGAATTATCCACCAGCGTAAACAGCGCGTACATGCCGTCCGTGAACTCGACACCGGCAGAGTTGCGCGTCTGCGTGGTGGCGGACTGCCCGCGGAAGAAGACTTGCCCGGGGAGTAGCCTGGCCGCCTCCGCCGCCGGCAGCAGGGCCTCGTGGGAGAGCTTCGGTTGCTGGGCCCGCGTAACCACGGGGCCCGCCGTCAGCACAACCGCTGTAAGCAGCACAAAGAGGAGTCGCTTGAACATACGCACCTCATCATACCTTCACTGCTACTCCAGCCTGAGCGGGGCGTTCAGTCTGAAGCTCACCACGGACTCGGCCGGCAGCGTGATGTCCTTGTTGCCGGTGAAGGCCGTGGCTGCCGTGCCCGCACCCGCGCCCGCCAGCCCGCCTATCACCAGGCCTACGCCGCCCGAGGCAACGCCGCCAATCAGCATGCCCAGACCCGAACCTCCGCCGATGAACGCCGCTGAGCGCCTGCCCTTGCCCCGCTTGCTGCGTGTCAGCGCACCGGTGTCGATGAGGTAGTGGTGCCCACTCACGTTCAGCCCTGTCAACTTGAGCTGCAACACGGACGCGCCCTTGAACCGCCCTCGCCTGTGCGCGCGCAGCACGATGCCCTCTGCGACGGACCCGGCCGGGACCACCG
>CAYQYM010000153.1:0-6177 GCA_964421715.1 uncultured Acidipila sp. | reverse complement strand
GTCCAGGGGCATGTCGGGAAAAAGAGCCGGCGCGCGGTCCGACTTGATCGCGGCTTCGAGGGGCGTGTCGCCGGTCATCACCGCGAACATGCCTTCGACCTCGTCGCGGCTCGCCGCATACCACGACCCGTCGCGCAGCTTCACCAGCAGCGCCGGTGTGGCCGTCGCGGCAAAGGTGGCGCTGGCCTCGCCCAGTGTCTGCGTGCCTGCCACGACCGGCACCTCGAGCGGCTGCAGCGCGTCCTCAATGTGCAGCACGGCCTCCTCGCGCTGCTCCTCCATCGAGGGCAGCTCCAGCCCGTCCTGGTGCGTGAATACCTCGAAGATCGGCACCGGCTGCAGGCTCCTGCCCAGCAGGTAGGCAATCGTGTTAGCCAGAATCACCGGCAAAACAATCGAATAGTTCCCGCTCACCTCCAGCACCATAAATACCGAGGTCAGCGGTGCCCGCAGAAAGCCTGCGAAGAGCACGCCCATCCCCACCAGCGCATAGGAACCGACCGAACCCGTGAAGTGCGGAAAGAACAGCTTCTCGAACGATCCGATCGAGGCTCCCAGCATCGCGCCGATGAACAGCGTCGGCGCGAACATCCCGCCCGGGGTTCCGCTTGAAAACGAAAGCGTCGTCGCCAGAATCTTGAGCAGCGCCAGCGCAAACAGCAGCTTCCACGTGAACTGCCCGTGCATGGCCTGGTCGATCACCTCGTAACCCGGGCCCATCACCTGCGGAAACCCGAGAAACCCGATCAGCCCCACCAGCAGCCCGGCCACGCCCGGCTGGCAGTACTGCGTCCAGCGCGGCTGCCGCCGCAGAATGGGCCGCAGGTAGCCCAGCGCCTTGGAGAAAACCAGCGCGGCGCCACCCCCAAACACGCCCAGCACCGCGTAGGCAATCAGTTCGCGCGGGTCCCTGAGCGTCACCGCCGGCACGCGGAACATCGGCGCGTCACCCCAGAACCACCGCGCCACCACCACGCTTGAGATCGCCGACAGCACGATTGAGCCCAGCACCGCAGCGCTCCAGCGGCCGATGACCTCCTCAATCACAAACAGGATCGCGGAGACCGGCGCGTTGAAGGCCGCCGCCAGTCCCGCCGCCGCGCCAATCGGCGCAAACAGCCGCAGCCGCTGCCGGGACAGGTTCAGCCGCCGCGCCACCATCGACGCCACCCCCGCGCCAATCTGCAGCGAGGGGTCCTCGGGCCCCAGCGAGTGGCCGCACCCGATCGCCACCGCCGACGTGACGAACTTGCCGATCACCGTCTTGAACGAGATGTAGCCGTTGTAGACGTAGAGCGCCGCCTTCGTCTGGTTCACGCCGCTGCCCCGCGCCCCAGGAAACGCAAGCTGCACCAGCGAGGCCACCAGCAGCCCCGCGACCGCTGGAACAAAGATCAGCCGCAGCTGGCCCGCATGCGGCGCGGAGCCGAGCGTGAGAATCTTCATCCACTCGATTGCAATGCGAAAGGAGACCACCAGCAGACCGGAGAGCACCCCGATGAACATCGAGAGCACCAGGAACAGGCGCTCGTCACGCGTGGGGGCGATCCGGTGGATGTCCGGCCTTCGCCGCGGCCCCGGTGCCGGCCGCGGCGGTACCTCAGCCCCTGCGCGGGTTCGCGCCCGGGTGGGCGCAAATACGTTCACCGCTGCTCCACTGCACCCGGCGCAGCGGCCAGCTTCAGCAGCAGGGCATCCTGCCCCATGGGCGGCCCGCAGGTCTTCGCCGCGGCCTGCTCAGTCGCATACACCAGGGTCATCAGGTTTTCTTCTGATTGGGGATTGCTCTCAAGCCCGGCCACCGTCAGCCGCTGCGGGGCAACCAGCCAGCGGGCGCGCAGCGCAGCCAGGTCCGGGTCGGTTGTATCCGCGCAGCCCGCCAGCCGGGCCTTCGCCCTCTGCACATCTGCCAGCACGCGCCGGGCGCGGTCCCGCACGCTCAGGTGCGAACCGGGATAGACCTGCAGCACCTGCCGCGCGGCCTCCAGCAGAGAGCGCGCCGCCTGCTGCTCCCTGGCCGACAGCGCTTCCAGCGATTTTTGAGCCACGGCCCGCTCCAGCATCTCGCGCGAGAGGTCGAACTGCCCTAGGAAGTAAGCCGTCCTCCCCGCGCCCACCAGTGCCTCGGTCAAGAGCATCGGGGCCAGTCCGCGTTGCTGCATCACCTCGCGGTAGATGTGCAGCGCGTCGGCCGGATCCTGCGCCTCTTCGAGCATTCCGGCAATCGGCAGTTGCACCTGTGGATCGTTCGGGGCGTTGCCGGCGGCAATCAGCAACTGGCTGCGCGCCTGGTCCAGCCTTCGCAGTCCTATCAGGTAGCGGGCCAGCTCCAGCCGCACCTCGCGCCGCCGCACATAGCCGTCTCCTTGCCACGTGCCGTCGATGGCTGCCTCGTAGTACTTCGTGGCCACCTGCTGCTGATTCTGCTGGGCGGCAAGGCGGGCCAGCGCCAGGTTGATTTTGCCGTTGCCCGGCTCGGCCTCCCACAGCGTGTTGAAGTAGCTGGTGGCCTCCTGGCGTTCGCCCGCGGCCGCCAGCGCCTCGGCCAGTTCCACCTCGAGATCACGGCTGGAGGGCGCATAGGCCAGAGCCGAGCGCAGCGCCTCGATCGCCTGCTGCGGGCGGTTGCTTCGCAGGTCAGCCTCCCCGCGTCTCTGCCAGCGTATGGCCAGCTCATGCCGATGCGTCTCAAACGAGTGAAACAGCAGGTAGGTGAGAAACGACAGCACCACCACGATGGCAGACAGGCTCAGCAGCGCGACGGAATCGAACAGAATCAGCCGCTGCTTCTCCGCCCGCTCCTCCTGTGTGAATGCCGGACCTGTGCGCAAGACGGACATCTTCTCATCAATTTAACGTCTTCCCCCGTGCAGCGTCTCGCCGGCATCTAAAAGCAAGACACCCGGCAGTCACCGGGAGTAGCATGGGCCAAACGAGGTTGCCGTCGATGAAACGCAGAGACTTTATCAGGAGCGCAGCCTTTACCGCGGTTGCCGCCAGGCTGCCGCAGGAGGCGCTTGCTGCCCCCTCCACCGGCGGCGTTCCCCGCCGCACGCTTGGCCGCACCGGCGAGCAAGTCTCGCTGATCGGCCTCGGCGGCCACCATATCGGCCGGGCTTCGGTCACCCAGCAGGAGGGCATCCGCCTGGTGCGCACCGCGCTCGACAGCGGCGTGAACTTCCTCGATAACTGCTGGGACTACAACAACGGCGTCAGCGAAGAGCGCATGGGCCTTGCCCTCCAGGACGGCTACCGGCAAAAAGCCTTCCTCATGACCAAGCTCGACGCGCGCACCGCCCAGGCCGCCGAGCAGCAGCTGGCCCAATCGCTCGCGCGGCTCAGGACGGATTATCTTGACCTCATCCAGATTCACGAAAACATCCGCATGACCGACGCCGACCGCGTCTTCGCTCCCGGCGGCACCATGGAATACCTGCTCAAGGCGCGCACGCAGGGTAAGGTGCGCTATATCGGGTTCACCGGACACAAGAGCCCGGAGATACACCTGCATATGATCGACGTGGCCGACAGACACGGCTTCATCTTTGACACCGTGCAGATGCCGCTCAACGTCATGGACGCGCACTTCGACAGCTTTCAGAAGCTCGTCATCCCCGCCGCGCAGAAACGCAACATGGGCATCCTCGGCATGAAGCCCATGGGCGACGGCGTGATCCTCAAGAGCAACACCGTCTCGCCCGTGGACTGCCTCCGCTACGCGATGAACCTGCCGGTCAGCGTCGTCATCACCGGCTGCGAGCGCATGCCCATCCTCGAGCAGGCACTTCAGACCGCGCGTACCTTCAGGCCCCTCTCGCAGCAGGAGTCAGCCTTGCTGCTCCAGAAAACGGAGGCTGTGGCCTCGGCCGGAAAGTTCGAGCTCTATAAAACCACCCACAACTTCGACGGCACCGTCCAGAACCCGCAGTGGATGGGATGATGAGCGGTCCCCGGGACGCAAGACTCACCGTGCGCCTCCGCGAGCTCGGCAGCGTCATCGTCGCCTACTCCGGCGGTGTCGATTCGGCCTTCCTCGCCTGGGCCGCGCACCGTGCCCTCGGCGACCGTACGCTGGCCATCCTTGCGGACTCGGCCAGCCTCGCGCGCAGCCAGTTTAAAGACGCGCTGGCCTTCGCCGGTGAGCAGCGCATCCCGCTCAAGGTCGTCTCCACAGCGGAGCTCGAAGACGAAAGTTACGCGCGAAACGACTTGAACCGCTGCTCTCACTGCAAGGACGAGCTCTTCCGCGTGCTCGAGGCGGAGCGGCAGCAGCTCGGCTTCGCCGCCGTCGCCTACGGGCTCAATACCGACGACCAGCAGGACTTCCGCCCCGGGCAGCGCGCCGCCCAGGCGCACCGCGTAGCCGCTCCGCTGGCGGAGGTCGGCCTCGGCAAGCAGGATGTACGCGAGCTTGCGCACGCCGCGGGGCTGCGCGTGTGGAACAAGCCGGCCTCGGCCTGCCTCTCCTCGCGCATCGAATACGGCCGCCGCGTCACGCCCCAGAACCTGCGCATGGTGGAAGACGCCGAAGAAGCCCTCGCCGCGCTGGGGCTGTTCGGCTTTCGCGTGCGGCACCACGGCGCGGTGGCCCGCGTCGAGCTCTCCGAGACCGAGATGGCAACGCTCACCCCCGGCCGCATGCGCCAGGTGGGCCGCGCCGTCAAGACCGCGGGCTTCACTTTCGCTGCCATTGACTGCGAAGGCTACCGCTCTGGCTCCATGAACGAGCTGCTGCCGGTGGAACTGCTCACCGCTGCACGCAACCGACAAAAAGACGAAGGCTGACAGAACGAAAGCTATGAGTGTTGGATACCTCGAATGCTTCGCCGGCATCAGCGGTGACATGCTGCTCGGCGCGCTGGTGGACGCCGGCGTCGACCCGGCCGTGCTCGAAGATGCAGTACGAGCGCTTGAAATCGGCACGGAGCTGCGCTTCACCTCCGTCAACCGCAGCGGCATTCAGGCCACCAAGGCCGATGTGCTCGTCGCAGGTCGGCCTGCCGAGGAGGCCGCGCGTGCTCACACCCGCGAACGCAGCCACAAACACGGACACGAGCCTGAACACGAGCACAGTCACGGCCACAAACACGAGCACGACGGCACAGACAAGCAGGACCACGCACACGGCGAAAGCTGGCAGCAGATTCGCGGGCGGATTGAACGCGCGCCGCTCACGCTGCCCGTGCGCGCCCTGGCTCTCCGCGCCTTCGGCCTCCTGGCGCAGGCCGAGGCCCGGGTACACAACCTACCCGTGGAAGACGTGCACTTCCACGAGGTCGGCTCCGTGGACACCATCTGCGACATCGTGGCCGCGAGCGCCGGGCTCGTCTCCCTCGGCGTCACCCAGTGGTTCACCGGCCCCATCAACACCGGCAGCGGATTCGTCGACTGCGCCCACGGCAGGTTTCCCGTACCCGCGCCGGCCACCGCGGAGCTGCTCAAACGCCTGCCCGTCTACGCCGACGGACCCTCGATGGAGATGGTCACACCTACCGGTGCCGCCATGCTGCGCGCCCTTGAGGTCTCCGTCACCGTGCCCGCCATCGCCTCCACCTGCATCGGCTACGGAGCCGGCACGCGCGACCCGCACCGCTTCCCCAACGTACTGCGGCTCACGCTGGGCGAGACAAGCCTCGCCGCCACGTCGCCTGCTGCCACCGGGCAGGTAAATGTCGTAGAGTGTGCCATCGACGACGCCTCGCCCCAGGTCATCGCCCATGCCATGCAGCTTGCGCTTGACCACGGTGCGCTCGATGTCCTCTGCTCCCCCGTCACCATGAAAAAGAACCGCGCCGGCGTGCTGCTGTCCGTGCTCGCTCCGCCGGAGCAGACGGCCGTGCTGCAGCAGTTGCTGCTGCGCGAGACCACGACACTTGGCCTGCGTACGCGCAGCGAGCAGCGCATCGTGCTCGAGCGCGGATTCACGGCGGTGGAGACGCCCTACGGCCCCATCCGCATCAAAACGGGTTTCCTTGGTGGCGAGATGCTGAACGCAATGCCCGAATATGAAGACTGTGCAGCGGCTGCGGCGGAAAACCACGCCCCCCTCAAGCTCGTCATGCAAGCGGCGCTGGCAGCCTTCTATGAGAGCAAGGCGCGCGCATGAATCGCGAACATATCCGTGAACTGCTGGAAGCCGTGAGCGCAGGCTCGGTCAGCACCGAGGCGGCCATGGAG
>CAYQYM010000152.1:0-6179 GCA_964421715.1 uncultured Acidipila sp. | reverse complement strand
CCCCCCGCAATCGCTTTCGGGACTTCGCCGGAGTACTTGATGCCCCCATCGGCGATGATCGGAATCCCGGCCTCGTAACCCGCGCGATAGGCCTCGGTGATGGCCGTAATCTGCGGCATGCCTGCGCCGGTCACCATGCGCGTCGTGCAGATCGATCCCGGGCCAATGCCCACCTTTACCGCGTCGGCACCGGCGTCAATCAGCGCCTTTGCCCCGTCGCGGGTTGCAACGTTGCCGGCAAGCAGGTCCACATCGGGGAACTTACGCTTGACCTCACGCACGGCCTCGAGCACGCGCGAAGAGTGCCCGTGCGCCGAGTCGATCGAAAGTACATCGCAGCGGTTGCGCACCAGCTCCGCCGCGCGCTCCAGGTAATCGCCCGTGGCACCGATGGCCGCGCCCACACGCAGCCGCCCCTGCTCGTCCTTTGACGCGTTCGGATACTTGAGTTTCTTCTGAATGTCCTTGACCGTGATGAGGCCCTTAAGCTCGTAGTTCTCGTTCACCACCAGCAGCTTTTCCACGCGATGCTGGTGCAGGATCTGCTCTGCTGCCTCGAGTGTCGTGCCCACCGGCACGGTGATCAGGTTCTCCCGCGTCATCACGTCACCAATGGGAACATCGGTGCGCGTCTCAAAGCGCAGGTCGCGATTGGTAAGAATGCCCACCAGCCGCCTGTTCTTTGTCACGGGCACGCCTGATATCTTATAGCGACGCATGATCTCAAGTGCGTCTGAGATGAGTTGCTCCGGCGTCATCGTGACCGGGTCAACAATCATGCCGCTCTCTGAGCGCTTGACCTTGTCAATCTCCGTTGCCTGCTGCTCGATGGTCAGGTTGCGATGGACTACGCCGAGTCCGCCCTGTTGTGCCATGGCAATCGCCAGCCGCGACTCGGTGACCGTATCCATGGCAGCGGAGAGCAGGGGAGTGTTAAGGGTGATGCGCCGGGTAAGCTGGGTTTGCGTGCTTACATTGGCGGGAACCACTTCGCTATAGGCGGGAATCAGCAGTACGTCATCAAACGTAAGCGCTTCGGGCAGTGGCGATTCGATCATGATGTGGATAAGCCACGGCCAGCGCAGAAAGAATGCTGAAACCGGCAGTCGGCTATCTCTTCATTGTAGAGGAAAACCAGCGCGGGCCGAGCCGTCTTGCCTGCATCGTCTCAGGCGCGGGCCCTCAAAGCCAACAGCCGGTCGTTTCGCCCCGGATTCGCAGGCGTGCGGCTAAACTCGACTCCAGGGAAAGCAGCCCGCAGGAGGAGCATCAAACCCGCAATGCAGCGCCGCCCCTGGTTTGAGATTCACGATCACCGGCTCTTCCCCGGGCGGCTTCGCAACCTGGTCACGGATGCGCTCGAGGCGCTCTGGGCCTTCGGCAACAGCTATGGCTGTGTGCTGCCCCGGCTGGCCGCGGCGATGCAGGCCGCGGGCGCCTGCCAGGTGGTGGACCTCTGTTCAGGAGCCGGCGGCCCGTGGCCCACGCTGCTGCCGCGGCTCACGTGCTTGGGCGCTCCCATCAGCATTCGCCTCACAGACCTGCACCCAAACCTTGAAGCGTCGCCCGTGCTCGCGGCGCGCTCCGCAGGCTGCATCGTTTACGAGCCTCAACCGGTAGATGCGACGCGAGTGCCGCGCCACATGCCCGGCTTCAGGACGATGTTCTCCTCCTTCCACCACTTCGCACCTGCGCAGGCGCGCGCCCTGCTCGGGGACGCAGCGGGTCAGCAGCAGGGCATAGCTGTCTTTGAGGCAGCCACGCTGCACGCGCGCACGCTGGCTGTCATCACCTTGCTGCCGCTGCTCGTCTGGGGGCTGACGCCCGGCATTCGCCCGTTCCGGTGGGACCGCCTCGTCTTTACCTATATCGTCCCGGTCATTCCGCTGGTCATTCTCGTGGATGGCTGGCTATCCTGCCTGCGCAGCTATTCGCTGGACGACCTCCGCGAACTCAGCTCTGGCCTCGGGCAGGCGGACTACCAGTGGCAGGTGGGCGAGGAGAAGAGCGGCCTGCTCGCCATCCGTTACCTGCTGGGCTGCCCGGGGCAGAAGGCGCGGACGGATGCAGCAGGTACCTCCGAAGCTGCATCGGCCGCGCATACGCCCCAGCCCCGCTGAAACTATTCCCGATTCCGCGCCGTGCCCGTAAACTCATTGCTTGCGGCACAAGATCGAATACGTATTTGTCTGGAGCGTCGTGCGGCTCTTGGGGGCGCTGCCCCGCGGTGTGGCCCGTGCCACAGGTGCCGGCATCGGAGCGCTGGCCTATCACCTGCTGGGGCGGCTGCGGACGACCGGCGAGCACAACCTCGCTCTCGCCTTTCCGGACTGGCCCCGGAAGCTCCGCAGCCGGACGCTTCGTCAGCTCTACCGCAACCTGGGCTGGCATTTGGCGGAGTTCTGCAAGATGCCGGGTTATACGCCCGCGAACACGGCAGGCTTTCTTCGCTACGAAGGGCTGGAAAACTACCTGCGCGCGCGCGAGCGTGGGAACGGCGTGCTCATCGTCACCGGCCATCTCGGCGCGTGGGAGCTCTCCAGCTTCTACCACTCGCTTATGGGCCATCCCATGAACATGGTCATCCGCCGCCTCGATAACCCACTGGTGGACGCCTTCGTAAACCGCATTCGCTGCCTGCACGGCAACCAGGTGCTGCATAAGGACGACTTTGCGCGCGGCCTCATCGCGGCCATGCGGCGCGGTGAGGCGGTCGGCATACTCATGGACACGAATATGACTCCGCCGCAGGGCGTGTTCGTGCCATTCTTTGGAGTGCCGGCCTGCACGGCCGCAGGCCTGGCGCGCGTGGCCGCAAAGACGGGCGCCGCCGTGCTGCCGGGCTTCCTGCTATGGGAGACCTCTGAGCGGAGATACGTTCTGCACTTTGGCCCGGAGCTTGTGCTGGTGAACACCGGCGACGCCGAAGCGGACATGATGGCAAACACCGCGCTCTGCACCGCAGCCATCGAGCAGTACATCCGGCGTTATCCTGACCAGTGGCTCTGGGTGCATCGCCGCTGGAAGACTCGCCCGCCCGGCGAGCCGCCCATTTACAGTTAAGCCGGATGAAGCTGACCGAACTAGCTCGCGCACTTGAGGCCGATCTCACGCAGGACACCGGCGTGGAGATCGTTGGCGTAAATGCGCACGGGGCCGCGAGTCCCGGCACGCTCGTCTTCTGTGAGGACGAACGCACCCTGGCCTCGGCCCTGGCCAGCGACGCGAGTGCGGTCCTTGTTCCACAGCGCCTGGCATTGCAGGCACGGCTGGAAACCGCATCCACTGCCAAGCCGCTGCTGCGCGTCCGTCATGCAAAGCTCGCCTTCGCGCGGGCAGCAGCGCTGCTGGCGCCAGTCAAAGCCCGCACCGGCGTTCACCCGTCAGCACAGATCGCGGCGAGCGCTACCCTTTCTCCGTCCGTTTCTGTCGAGGCATTTGCTGTCATTGGTGAGAACGCGCGCATTGGGGAGCGCACGCGCATCGGCGCTGGAGCCGTGCTCGGCGCGGGCGTTACCCTTGGCGCGGACTGCCGCATCTATCCCCGCGTGGTGCTCTATCCGGGAACGGTGCTCGGCGACCGCGTCGTCCTCCATGCCGGAGCGGTGATCGGCGCGGACGGATTCGGCTACGTGCGCGACCCCGCGACCGGCAGCTACCTCCAGTTTCCGCAGCAGGGCAGCCTTGTGCTGGAGGATGATGTCGAGGTGGGCGCGAACGCAACCATAGACCGCGGTGCGCTTGCAGAAACGCGCATCGGCCGGGGAACGAAGATCGACAACCTCGTGCATCTCGGCCACAACGTGGAGGTCGGCGCCGATGTCGTGATCGCGGCGCAGACGGGCGTCTCCGGCTCCAGCACGATCGGCGACGGGGCGATCATCGGCGGGCAGGTAGGTCTGGGCGACCACGCCCACGTCGGCCCGGGTGTGATTGTGGGTTCGCGCGGCGGTGTGCTGCCGCACAAGCATCTTGAAGGGCCGGGCCAGGCCTTCTGGGGAGTGCCGGCCAAGCCTCTGAAACAGTACCTGCGCGAACTGGCCACGCTGGCCCGCCTTGCGCGTTCCGAGCGTGGCACAAGCAACGATTCGGGCCAGCGCCAGGCGCATTCAACTCCCAGGAAAACGGACTAGCGGTGGCCATCGTCGTCATCGGGGGACACTCGCGCAACGTGGGCAAGACCTCCGTTGTGGCCAGCATCATCGCGCGCCTGCCGCACTATCGCTGGACCGCCTTCAAGATCACCCAGTACGGCCACGGCTTCTGCTCTGCCGACGGGGCGCCCTGCGATTGCCAGACGGACGACCACACGCTGGCCATCAGGGTGGAGCCGCCCACTGCCGGGCATGAGGGACCGGCGACGGACTCGGCGAGGTATCTCCAGGCCGGAGCTCTCCGTTCGCTCTGGGTCCGAACCCGGCAGGGCATGCTGGCCGAGGCCATGCCGCGCCTCCGCAAGGAGCTGGCACAGGCAGAGAACGCCATCCTGGAATCGAACAGCGTTCTCCAGTTTCTCCGGCCCGACCTCTATCTCACCGTGCTCGATCCGGCCAATGCGGACTTCAAAGACTCGGCACGGCTCTTCCTCGACCGCGCCGACGCCGTGCTGCTCTGCGGTCAGCAGCCGGAGGAGATCGCGCCGCGGTGGAAGGGCGTTTCGCTCCGGCTGCTCGCAGGCAAGCCGCGTTTCGCGATTGCACCGCCCGCGTACATGACGGAAAAAGTTATCCAGTTCATCGAAGAGAAGCTTGCCGACAGGCGGCAGGATTCGACCTCCGCAAGCCGGCACGAAAAAGCCCAGAACACGTAAGCTGTGCCCTGGGCGAGTTGCGTGCATTTTTATGCGGCGGAACGCCGAACGGCGGGCTTACTTATGCTGCCCCGTGTGCTCCTCGTTAGGTCCCGGCTCGGGAAAGTCCGTATCGTTGTCCTTGATCTCTTCGTCGATCTCGCGGTCGGCCTGCGACTCATTTGCCGTGTGCCGCACGCGGTGCGGCAGTTGAGCGGCAAGGCTGCTGTGCTGGTCAGGCCGGGACGGCGCATCCTCCGGCGACTGACTCTCGACCGCGCCCTTTTGCGCGTCGCTGTCAAGATGCTTTCCTGCGTGGCTCATCGGCTCTCCTACTGTGCCCTGTATGCGGTGGGCTTTGCAGGTGTGATGCGTACACCGAGCCCGTTGAGCCGGCTGCGCGCCTGCGCTGCCTCAGGAGACTGCGGGTAGCGTGCCACAAGGCTGCGCAGGTCGCGGATGCCGGCGTCCTTCTGCCCCAGCGCAATCTCCGCCTCGCCCTTGCGGAGCTGGGCCGCCGGAGCCTTCGGGTTTCCGGGGAACTGCTCCAGCACGCCGTCATAACTCTTCACCGCGTCGGCGTACTTGCCTTGGCGATAGGCAATCTCGCCGATGTAAAACGCCGCGTTGCCCGCCAGGTCCTCCTGCGGGTAGTACTTCAGAACATCGCCGAACTCGGACGAGGCGACGTCATACCGCGCGCTGTTGTAGTCGCGAAGGGCGCTCTGGTAAAGCTGGTCCACGGGTGGAGCCTGCGGCTGTGCAGGTGCCGCCGATGTACCGCTGGGCGACGCGCCTGCTCCGGGAGCCGCAGCGCCTGCTGGCGCGCTCTGCACGTTCTGCAGCTGCGCCTGGATGTCCTGAAGTGCCTTATCCACCTTGGCAAACCTGGACTTCAGCTCGTCGACCGAATCATTCAGCGACTGAATCTGCCCGCTGAGCTGGTCCACCTTGCCGCCGCCGGCCTGCTGCTGCGCCTCGACCTGCTGCTGCAGCGTGGTCATGGACTGCGACATCCGGTTCACGTTGTCTGCCGTCTGCTCCACCAGGTGCTGCAGCACGCCCATGCGCTCGTCATTGGTGGTCTGCAGGTGCTGGATCATGTCCTGGAGCTGCTGCACCTGCGTCTGGAGCTGGATGATCTCCCTGGACACAGCGTGTGCGCGTGGCGCGGCGAGGAGAAAGGCGAATGCGGCAATTGCGGTAAGCCGTAGGGAAGTGGTCTTCATGGCGGATCTCAGCCTTGCAGCAGCGGGCGGGGATGAGCCGCCCGCTGGTTAGGCCGGAGCATCTCCGGCCAGTTGTATTTGCCTGCCTGTCAGCGGTCGACGGAGAACTGCGCCCGCCGGTTCTGCTGCCAGCACTGCTCGTCATGCCCCGTGCAGAACTG
>CAYQYM010000151.1:0-6217 GCA_964421715.1 uncultured Acidipila sp. | reverse complement strand
CTTCTGTTCGGTCCATCGCTGGGCCCCAAGCTGGCAGGCGGAGGCCGCCGCCAGCGCCACCCCGAGCACAAATCTGCGAATAGGTTTCAAGAGGGGGTTCCTGTCTGTTGCGGATTCTCTTCCTGATGCTCATCGAACCACAAAAATGAAAACGGTTCCACAGCTTCGGCGTTTCTGTTACTGTTTTCCCGGCACGAGTATCGTAATCGGTGCGGCGCGCGTGCTCTCTCTATGAACATCAAGGAAGTCGCCAGGTTAGCCAACGTCTCCACGGCCACGGTCTCCCGCACCATCAACGGCTCGGACAAAGTTACGCCGGAGACCGCCGAACGCGTGCGCCGCGCCATCGAAAAGCTCCGTTATTTTCCGAATACAAATGCGCGCGCCCTCGGCTCCGGCCGCAGCAGCCTCTACGGTCTTATCATCTCGGACATCACCAACCCGTTCTTTCCCGAGCTGGTCAAGAGCTTTGAAGACATCGCGGTGCAGTACCGCCAGGACGTGCTGGTGGCCAACACCGACTACGACCCGCACCGCATGGAGATGTGCGTCGCGCGCATGCTGCAGCGCAAGGTGGACGGAGTGGCCATCATGACCTCGGAGATGGAGGATCACCTTAAGGAGGAGTTCAGCAGCCGGAGCATCCCGCTCGTCTTTCTCGACACGGGTGCGGCCCAGCCCGGGATCAGCAACATCATCGTGGATTACCCGGAGGGCATCGGCGCCGCCGTCCGGCATCTCACCGCCCTCGGCCACGAACGCATCGGCTTCATCTCCGGGCCCATGGCGCTCACCTCGGCACGAATCCGGCGCAAGGCATTTATTGAGAGCCTGAAGAGGAGCCGCGTCCCCATCGCGCAGGAATACATTGTCGAAGGCAATCACCGCATGGACGGCGGCCACGCCGCCATGGAGCGGCTGCTCAGCCTGGCGCGCCGCCCCACGGCCGTGCTGGCCTCGAACGACCTTACGGCCCTCGGCGCCATGCAGAAGATCTTTGAGCACGGGCTCCGCGTGCCCGGGGATATCTCGGTCATCGGCTTTGACGACATCGAGCTCAGCGCCTACATTCAGCCCGCGCTCACCACCGTACGGCTCTCCCGGCAGGAGATCGCAAAGCTTGCCTTCCGCGCGCTCTACGACAAGTACCAGCATGTCGCGTCCAAAGGGGCCGACCCGGGCATCGAGATGACCATTACGCCGACGCTCATCGTGCGCAGCTCGACCGGCAGGGCGCATTCCTGACGCCGCTCTCATTACGCCCGCAGGGAGCAGCAGCTACTGCTCTCCGCCTTTGCCCGCGGGCGCCGGTCCGCTCAACTGGTGTATGTGCCACGGCACGCTCTCCCCACTCAGCTCCGGATGCTTCTCGAGGAATGCAAGCGAAGCGGTGTTCGCCATGGGATCGTCCTTCTCGTCGGCGAACAGGGCTGACTCCTCGGCGGCTTTCTGCTTCATGCCCAGTCTGCGATACACAATCGCCAGGATGTAGTGCGCCGCCAGGTCATCGGGCTCAATCTGCTGCAGCGCCTCGTACTGCTTGGCCGCCTGCGGATACTTGTGCAGCTGGTAGTAGCTGAAGCCAAGCTCGCGATGCGCATCCATGGACAGCGGATACTTCGCCGCCACCTGCTCCAGGTTTGCGATTGCGCCTTCCAGGTTACCCTCGTTGCGATCCACCAACGCCTGGTAGTAGAGCGCCCGTATGTTGCCCGGCGCCAGCTCCAGCGCATGCCTCAGCGCGGCATCTGCCTGTGCGTAGCGCTCCCAGAGCGAGTAGGCCAGACCCACGTTCGTCCACGCATCGACGTAGTCCGGGCGCATCTTCGTCACCTGCTCAAAGGCCTGCTCCGCGGCGGAGTACTGCTGCTGGTCCAGCATGGCGATGCCGAAGTTATTCCAGCGCATCCAGTCCGGGTTGTCGCCCTCCGCCGGCTTCTCCGGTGCGTTCTCGCCGATGTTCACCGTCCGCGAGCGGGATGCCATCTCCACCACCGGATACGCCGGATGCCTGCTGCCGAGCGCAAATTGTGTGAACGGCTCGTCGAAGTGGCGATAGTTCACCCTGGCCGTGATGGTGAGTGGGCCCGCCGCGTCCGCCGGCACTTCAAACCGGTAGCGCACCACGGTGGAGCGGCCCGGCCGGATCGTCGCATCCGTGGCAATTGTGTGCCGCAACCAGACCTCGTGCTTGAGCAGCAGGTCTCCCTTCTTGTCTAGCAAGCGAGTTATAAAGCTGTGCGCGCGCGGATCCAGGCTGCCGTCGGCCTGCAGTTGCCCGCTCTGCGCAATGGCACGGCCCGCCGCATCGGTCACCGTAAAGGCGGCCCAGGCCTCGTACATGTCGCGCTGCTCGGGGATGAGCGTGTGGCCAACGCCTTTATTCTGCACCACCACCACCGTCTCCACCCTGTCTCCCGGCTTCAGCGTAAAACTCTGTGAGCCGAGGGGAGCCACCATCTTTGCGTCGCTTCCGCCGCCTATGCGCAGTGCAAACAGGTCAACGTTGAGCTTCTGCGCTCGCAGGTAGTCAATCGTCCGCTTGAGCTGCTCCTCGTAGCCGTAGAGGAACGGCACGGCCGTGTTGCCGCCAATCCAGCGATGCGAGGCGATCCTGCCGTTCTTGCCGCCGTAGTCGGTCAGCTTCATCGGCTCTTTCGGCATGTGGCACGTCTGGCAGGTGCTCTCGTCTTTTGTGTAAAAGGGCAGCGGTGAGCGGTGCGAAAACGAGGAGGCCTGCCACTCGTCGAAGAGTCCGATTGCGCGCAGCCACTTGTAGCTGTTCAGCGAGCCCGGCAGATTCGCCTTGTGGCACGCGCCGCAGTACTCCGGCGTGCGATAGAAGTCCTTCATTACGGCGGCGACGTGGCGGTCTGTGTGTTCGAGGATGAGCTTGTCCGGCACCTCGCCGGGTATCGGCCTGCCCTGCTCGTCGAGCATCGCCGTGGGCACGCCCATGACATATGAGCCCGAGCCATAGGTCGGCTGAAGCTTCTGGATAGAGTGGCACACTGAGCAGGTAATGCCATCCGCGTCATAGCTGTGACTGCTTACGGCCGGCTTCGCCGTGACGGCGCCCGAGAGCAGCGCTACCGGACTGTGGCAGCCCTCGCAGTGTCGCGCTGAAGGTATATTCTGCGTCGTCTTCAGCAGGTTTACATTCTTGATGTAAAACGGCGTGCGAAAGGAGTTGGCATGCAGTGACTCGCGCCACTGCCGGTAGCTTTCCTGGTGGCAGTGGCCGCAGTAGGCCGCTGAAGGAAAGCTGCTGGCCTGGAGAAACTCTCCGTTGTCCGTGGTTGCATTGCTGGGCAGAAAAGGCCTGTCCTTCCCGAAGCGATAATCGTAGCCCTCTGCCACCCTGGCGGAGTACTGCGCGCGATCTGCCTCCGGCGTGGTGCCCGCGTGGGTGCTGGCCATGAAACACAGCGCCGACGCAGCCGCCAGCGCGCCGCTGACAGCCATGCGCGCGGGGAAAGAAGACCAAATGGAGCGGTGAAACTTCACGTGCGGGTCTAAGCCTCCGTAGCTGCCAGTCGAACTTTAAAGCACCGCGATAGCGGCTCGCAATTGCACTCAGGAACTCAAGGCAGCAATCTGCACCACGCTGCAACAGGAGAGGGAAGAGGCTCTCCACCTTTCGATGGAGGCGCTGCGCAAAACAAGCTGCCTTTACTCATTGCCGCAGTCATGCTGGAACCGGCTTAAGCCTCTCCACTTGTCGGCGAGCAACAGCGCTTGAAATCCCTGCGAGACGGTTCAGTGTCTGAATAGAGCCTTGCGTTAATAAATTCACGAGGCATTCATCGCACGTTCTCGGAACCTGCCGACACTGGGATCATCCTACGAGGATCAGCGATGAACAAAATAGCTTGTGCATTCTTGTGCGTGGGCCTTGCCCATGGTGCGACTCTGGCTGCCCAAAGCAGCTCGGGCACTTCCAACCCGCAGACCTCTTCCTCCGCAGCAACTCCAGCCGCGGCCGCGCAAGCCGCGGCGACGGCCAAGGCTCCCCAGGTGACCGACACCGTGACCGTTACGGCCCCTGGCGAAGATCGCGACGTGCAAACCGTCACCAGGCAACTGCTCGAAAGCACGCCTCCAGGCACCAGCCCCATCGCCGCCCTGGCCTCCCTGCCCTCGGTTCAGGTCACCAAGGCGGATCCTTACGGCGCCTATGAATGGGCACTGCGCATTAACGTGCGCGGCTTCAATCAGAACCAGCTCGGCTTCACCCTGGATGATGTGCCGCTGGGTGACATGAGCTACGGTAACCTAAACGGATTGCACATCTCGCGCGCCATCATCGACGAGGATCTCGACCGCGCCGTCGTTTCGCAGGGAACGGGCGCACTCGCCGTGGCTTCAAACTCGAACCTGGGCGCCACAGTACAGTTCTACTCGTCCGATCCGCTGAACAAACGCCAGTTCGACATCCGGCAGACGGTCGGCTCCTACAACGGCTACCGTACCTTCGGCCGCTTCGATTCCGGCGACTTTACCCGTCGCGGAACGCGCTTCTACGCCGCCGGTGTCTGGCAGACCGCGAACAAGTTCAAAGGTGCCGGTGATATCAACCAGCACTACTATCAGTTCAACGCAAAACTCACGCAGGCGCTGGGGAGCAAGGGAGTCTTCTCATATTACGCGGATTACTCTAACCGTGCAGAGGTTGACTATCAGGACCTGAACAAGGTCTGGACCCGCGTGTTGGGTTACAACACAGACAACTACGGCGTTTGGTCCATAGCACTGCAGGCCGCCAACGCTTATAACGCGCAGGGCAACACCGGAAACAGGGTCTTCTCAAGCATCCCGACCATTTTCCCGCTGGACATACCCAAGCTGCAGCCGGGAGGCTACGGTGACCTGAGTCAGGACCCTCAGGACGTCCTCTACTTCAATGCTTCCGGTCTGCGGAAGGACTTCCTCACCTACGGTTCAGTGAAATATGCCTTCACGCCGAAGCTCACGGTAAGTGTGACCGGGTATGCTCACCGCAACGACGGGCGTGGACTGTGGTTTACGCCATATCTCCCAACCTACAACAGCAACTACGATCAGATATCTCCCATATCGATGCGAACGTCAGAGTACGGTATCGCGCGCGGCGGCTTAGTTGCGAACGCATCCTACGAAGCCGGCAAAAATACCCTTGAGGGCGGTATCTGGTACGAGAGAGAAACATTTAACCTGGCACGCCGCTTCTACGGCACCACTCTGGATTCTCCTGTACAGTCCATCTATAAGTTCCCGACCAATCCGTTCTACACGCAATGGGCTTACCGGTTTCCTGAGTCGGTCATCCAGGGGCATATACAGGACACCTACCATGTTACCCAGCGCTTGAGTGTCAATGCTGGGTTCAAGGGCACCAATACCTCGATCACCGGAAATCTGACCGGCTTCAACCAGGGCCTGCCATTGCTTGGCGGGTCCGTCACCTCGGCCTCCTACGCACAAGGCAAGCTCAACAGCGGCAAACCCTTTCTCCCGCAGTTCGGCTTCGATTACAAGATCAATCAGCAGAGCGAAATCTTTGCCGATGCAGCGCGGAATCTTCGCGCATTTCAGGCCGGCGGCAAAGGCTTCGGCACCTCGCCCTGGGGAACAACCCAGGCAGGGTTCGACGTCCTGACAAACAACCTGAAGCCTGAAACCTCATGGTCTGAGGAGTTAGGCTATCGCTTCAACGGACAAAGTGTGCAGGCGCAGGCAAGCTATTTCCATGTAAATTTCAATGACCGTCTTCTCGCCATCTCCCAGGGCCCCGGGATTGCAGGCAACGCCGCGTTGTTGTCAAACGTGGGCGGGGTGACGACGAACGGCGCCGATGCTGCTGTCAATGTACGGCTCGCCCCTGGTCTACAAATCTACAATGCGCTGACAATCTCCCGCTCGACCTATAACTCTGACTACACTGCTGGCGGAAAGGTGATCCCAACAGGCGGCAAGATCACCGTTGACACACCACAGGTCCTCTACAAGAACTCGGTTCGGTACAGTCGGGGCACCTTCGAAGCCCATATCGACTCTGACTTCATGGGCAAGCGTTACTTCACGTATACCAATGACAACTCGGTTCCTGGCCGATGGGTGGCAAATTTTGGCACCAGCTACCACACGGAAGAGATCGGAGCGTTCAGTCAGATCAAGCTCCAGTTCAACCTCTCCAATATGTTCAACAACAGGTACTACAGCACGATAGGAACAAACG
>CAYQYM010000150.1:0-6304 GCA_964421715.1 uncultured Acidipila sp. | reverse complement strand
GCTGTAGTCGCCCGCGGTATCGGGCCGGTCCGGCGTAGTCACGTCGATCATGTGGTGCGGCGCGCGGGCGCGCTCTGCCGGCGAGGGCTTGGCGGAGCCGATCTCCATGCCGCAATAGACCGCGACCGAATCGCAGCTTACGATCTCACCCCCAAGCCGCTCAGCCAGCGTGAGCAAAAGTGAGGTCTTGCCGCTAGCCGTCGGGCCCAGCAGAACCACCAGCAGGGGTGAGTGTGGCGAGGCGGCGGCCGGTTCGGTGCCCCCGGCTTCAGGAGCGGTCCAGAAAGCCTTCACAGGCGCCACCACCCGGGCGGGAAAAGCCATCCGCGCGGGGCGCGCAGCAGGATGGCGAGCAGGATAAGCGCGGCAACGATCAGCATGCCGACGATCTGCCTGCGGCGATAGAGGTTCGCATGCATCGGCCAGGTGGTTTGAGGATACCTTGCCCGGCAGACGCCCGGGAAGTCTTTGCAGGGATGCCTTGCTCCGCCGGAGTCTACTCGTCTGGCCGGATGTTGTAGAGGAAGTAAAACCGCAGCTCCAGGTAAGGACCCTTGAAATTCTTCGGCAGCGACGGGTAGGGCGAAGCCCCCGTGATGCCGCCCCACGCGGCGCGGTCGAGTGAGACGTCGCCTGAGGGCATCTCGAGCGTCATGTTCTTGACGCTGCCGTCCGGCAGGATTTTAAAGCGGATGGCCAGCTTGCCCTGCTTATTGATGGGCGGCTGCGCCTCCTGCGGGATAATGGGATACCAGGCGCGCTTCGTGTCGTAAATCACGCGCTGAATGTAGGGGCCGAAGTCGACGCCAAGCGTGTCGCTCAGCACGTCCACTGCGCCGCTGTTGCCAGGATGAGCCGAGGGCGCGTTCTGGCCCATGTCTCCGCCGCCCCCGGAGTAGCTGCCCGGCTGGCGGGACTGGCGCATAGCCTGCTGAATGGCGTCCGCCGGGTTGGCCGGCGCCACCTTGAAGTTCGGCGTGGTGGGCGCAGGCTTCGGTGCCGGAGCCTCAAGTTGCGCCTGCTGGTTGGACGGCAGCGGCTGGGACGGCCTCGGCTGCGGTGCCGGTGGCGGCGGCTGCTGCGCCTGCTGCTGCGGCGCGGGCTGACCCTGCGGCTGCTGCGGAGCCGGCCTGGGTCCGGTCTGCAGCGCGGGCTCAGGCGGGCCGGCGCGGCGCATGGCCTCAAGCTGCTGGAGCGTCTTGCGGTCGATGGTGGGATTCTTCGACTGCGCCACGCGGTCCTTGTCCGACATCACCTCGGGGCGCTTTGGCCTGGGCTGCTGCTTCAGCACATCCGGCGGCAGGTCCAGGTAGGTCAGCTCCTTGGCCCGCTGCTTCAGGATCACGGAAGGATCGCGCACCAGCACGTGGTGGAACAGGTAGCGGGGGCCGTAGGCCAGGTACCAGAAGAAGAGCAGGTG
Organism: uncultured Acidipila sp.; assembly: GCA_964421715.1. GTDB lineage: Bacteria > Acidobacteriota > Terriglobia > Terriglobales > Acidobacteriaceae > CAYQYM01. The sequence goes on along the minus strand of CAYQYM010000150.1, from coordinate 4,884 downwards.
CGCGATGATGGAAATCCAGAACATCTCGCGCAGCCGCGACCGCGAGCGGTCATCCTCAAGCTCATCGATAACGTGGAGCAGGTCGTACCGATCGAGAGTCTCGTACCGGCGGCGGCGGTCTGTCGGTTCCCCGGACGATGAGCCTTTAGGCTCGTTTGAGCCGGATTGCGGCGGTTCAGGAGGCGTGCCGGCGGCGTTGGCTGGAACTTCGAAGATGGGCATCTAGGGATGCGCAGCGGCGCTGGCATCCCAGACGGCTGCTCGCTGTATTCTCTCACTCTTTGACCGATTCCCCAACGGAAGGACGCCTGCAACCGCTTAAAATCCCTATGGATGAAAACCGCTGCCGTCATCACCGTAAGTGATTCCTGCTTCCAGGGCCTGCGCGAGGATGTCTCCGGGCCAGCCGTGGCCGAGGCGCTGACGGCTGCCGGCTTCCAGGTGGATTGGCAGATCGTCGTGCCCGATGAGCGCAGCGACATCGCCATAGCCCTGCGGCGATGCGCGGCGCAGGCGCGTCTGGTGGCGACGACCGGGGGTACGGGGCTGACCGCCCGCGATGTGACCCCGGAGGCCACCCGGGACGTGTGCGAGCGGCTGCTGGACGGCCTTTCCGAGCGCATGCGGGCCGAGGGCGCGCGGCAGACCCGCTTCGCCGCGCTCAGCCGTGCGGTCTGCGGCACTGTGGGCAGCACGCTCGTCCTTAACCTGCCGGGCAGTCCGCGCGGCGCAGTCACCTCGCTCGATGCCGTGCTGCCACTGCTGGACCACGCACTGGACCTGCTCGTACGGCCCGAGACCGCGCACCCAGAAAACTGATCCGCCGAAGTCCTCCGGCGTAACGCGGATGCACGCAGGCAACGGGCATGGGCTCTTCCGCTCAACAGGGGTTTATCGCAGCGCTGTTGAACCCGGCCGAAACAGTCCTGATGCTGGTCGCATGCCCGGGCTTACACTGCAGATATGATCCGTTCCTACCAGGGACACACGCCGGTCATCCCCGCAAGCTGCTACGTTGATGCCTCCGCGCAGGTGCTGGGTGATGTGGTGCTCGGTGAGCAGTCGAGCGTATGGATGAACGCCGTAGTGCGCGGCGACGTGCACTCAATCCGTATCGGCTCCTGCTCCAACGTGCAGGACTGTGCCGTGCTGCACGGCATGCGGCATCTCTACCCGGTAATCGTGGGCGACTGGGTTACCATTGGCCACAACGCCACGGTACATGGCTGCATCGTCGAAGACGCGTGCCTGGTCGGCATGGGCGCGCGCGTCTTGAATGACGCGCGTATCGGCGAGGGCTCGATCATCGCAGCCGGCTGCATCATTCCGGAACACACGACAGTTCCGGCCAACACGCTGTGGGCGGGCGTTCCCGGCAGGCAGTTGCGCAGGCTCGACCCAAACAGCCGCGAGCAGATCCTCATTTACGCGCGGAACTATCTCGACTACACGCGCTTTTATCTCGAAGAGAGCCGGAACTGGTAAACGGCGGCTGTTGTTATTTTTAAGGCTGTCTGGCTGGTTCGACGCATCATAAGGCTTCGAGTTACTGGGGTGGGGAATCACGGTGCGGCAGTTCGAACGGCTGCTTCAGCCCGCGCTCGGCGGCTATCTTCGTGTCCTGCTGGCCGTCACGCACGGTGAGCGCGGCCCGGTACTCGGTCAGGGCGCGGTCGCGCTCGTCCTGCACATCGAGAATGCGGCCGAGGTAAATATGCGACCAGGCAAGCAGGCGCGGATCCTTCGAGGTGCGCAGCGTTTCCTCAAAGTCCGTCTGCGCGGACTCCATATCGCCTTTCAGCAGCGAGGCGCGTGCCAGGATGAAGTTCGCGCGGTCCACCTCCTGCGTGCGGTCCTTGAGCGACTGCAAGGCAAGCTGGCGCGCGCCCTCGGCATCGCCCTTCATCAGCTTTAGCTCCGCCACGTCCAGGCCGCGTGGCGTTCTCGGCGCCCGGCGCACCACGTCGGACTCACTCGCCGCGGCAAACTGGATGTCACGCGCGCGATGTACCTGCTGGTCGACGTCCATGCCGTAGACCATCTCACCGATGCTCTCCTTGAGGCTGGCAGGCGTGCGCTCAAAGGCTGCAAGCTGGTCATAGAAGTAATGCGTGAGCACGAAACCCTGCGTCATGGACCGCTGCACGGCGGCCTCGCGCACCGCGGCAACCTTTTGCAGGTAGGCCTGGCGCTCGCGCTCGTAGCGCGGCACGTCGGCACGCGCCACGTTCTCCGGCATGTGAAACTCCGGGACGCCGGTGCTCATGGTGCGCGCCTCGACTGCGCGGATCAGGGATTCGATGACGAGTGCGCCAATGTCCGTGCGGTAGGTGAAATCGAGCGCCGCCTCACGCACCGTCTTGAGCAGCGGCAGCAGCCGGTCCATCGCGGTGTAGCGCGTCAGCAGCAGCGGCTCGATCTCGTAGTGGAGATAGCTGTGGCGCACCTGGTCCATGTGAACGGTGCCGTTTGCCGGCGAGACCACCACCACGTAATCCGCCCCGTAGACGCGTGCGTTCGTGGCCGAAGGCGAGAGCAGGGGCTCGATCAGCACCAGGAAGCGGCGGCCGTCATAGGTGCTTGCCGGCATCTTCAGATAGGTGTTCGTGCTCACGATCATCCCGGTGAGCGGGTCGTGCAGCCTGGCCACCTCGGCCTCGTAAGCCGGGCGGTTGGCCACCCAGATGAGGTGCAGTTGCGTGGCCCGGGCGAAGGAGCGCAAGGCCGGCAGCATACCGATGGCCTGGGTCGCGTCCGGAGGCAGGTCGGCCTCATCTGCGCTCATGGCCAGCTCGGGCGGCGGCGTGAGAAAGAGCGCGAGCGAGACATACTGGGCCAGGTCGCGGGTTGAATCTGCCAGCCGATGCTCGCCGATAAAGCGGCAGAGCTGGTCGCGCGCATCGCGGGCCTCGGCTGATTGCATCGCCGCCTGGTTCACCTGGTCGCGCACCCGCTGGCGCACCGGGTCTGACTCTTCCAGGCCCGTGTCGTAACCGCAGGCGTTCAGCGCGACGGCTACATCAAACAAGGCTTCGCTGGTCTCGAGCCCGATAGCGGGGCCGGCCGGGTCCTGCAGCACGGCGGGCTTGGGCTGCGGCCGAGGCTCCCCGCTCTGGAGCTTACCGCCGGCGGCGACCTGCCTGCCCTGTTCTGCCCCGGCCTGGGACTGTGCGGGGGCTGGCGGTTCTGCACCGCCGGCCTGCGCGAGGGCTGTGGCGGAGGCGGCTGCGATGACCAGGTTGCAGACGAGTGAGCGGACGGTACGGGCGAGGCACTGCATGGATACCCGCCAGTGTATGGAAGCAGGAAAGCAGGGGTCAAACAGGAAAGTGTGACCCCTGCTCAGCCTGGCAATGCAGCAGCTAATTTGAGTGCGGCTTCAGCTTCGCGTTGAGATTTAGCCAGTCGCTCTGCCGCGCTGCCGAAACAGGAATGGTGAAGGTAGCCCCGACAGGCTTGATGTTGGGACCGAAATAAGGGTCCTTCGCCGCCACGGCCGAGGCGTCTACATCGGCGTAGGTGGTGCCGAACGTGGTGTTGATCGTGTCGATGAACCTGTTCGCCAGCAGCGCGTACCCAGTGTTGGTCGGGTGCTCGCCATCCAGGCTGAACAGTCCGCCGAGGAATGCGGTCGTAGCCTTGTAGCCGTTCAGCGTGACGCCGTTGGCAAGGCTGGCAAAGAAACCGTTGGTATCGACAAGCGTGGCGCCATTTGCGCTCGCCTGCTGCGCAATGACGGTGTTGAGGTCCTTCACGCGCTGCTGGATGATGGCGATCTCCGCAGCTGTCAGGAATCCAGCATCGTCGAGCGGCGGGTCGGTTGTACCCTTCTGGTAATCGCTGATGATCTTCTGCGCCTCCTTGAGACCCGTCGCGTTGACGAGCTCGTCGTTAGAGATGCCGAGCAGCGTGGCAACCTGCGCGGAGGGCAGTGAACTCATCGTAGCCAGCTCGGCGATGACCGCAGGGGCAGGCGTGAGAAGCGGAATGGAAGTCACATCCGGAAGGTTGGCCACCACGATCGCCGCCTTGGTCTGCTGCTTGAGCGTCGTCATCATCTGGGTGAACTGGGTCGTGAACGAGGCGACATCCGTCATGCCGGAGGTGACGCCGCTCGAATCCGCGACCAGCACATCGTTGTTGCCGACCCAAACCACCACCGCGGTGGGCTTGAGTGCAACAGCTTCCTCGAGCTGCGTGTTCGTGTTCCCCAGGGGAAAACCGAGTATGAGGTTTGTGATGACGTCGATGGCCGTGGTGGGCACGAGCGTGGGCGCGGCGTTAATCAGGTCGGTGAGCTTGTGCCCCGGAACGGCCAGGTCCGTGGGCTGCACAGATGTATCATCGCGGCCCGTAGTGGTGCCGCTGGCCTGCCGGACCACCGGCGGAGGCCCCACGGACACCAGCTCCAGCACCGCTGGCGCCCCCGGCGCGGCAATCAGCGGCAGCTTGATTGAGGTCTTCAATTGGGCCGCCAGCAAGGCCGCATAGCCGTTCGGCTGCTGCGTGTCGAGGAGCGAGCCGTTCTGGAAGCCGGCCGTGAGCGAGTCGCCTATAAAAACAAGATTCGAAAAATCGGGCGCAGTGGTTGTGGGCGGTGTGGTCTTGCTGCTGCCGGACCCGCAGGAGAGAACGGCAGAGCTGGCCACAAGCGTGACGGCGGCTACGAAGAGGTTTCTGGGCATGCGAATGAGGCCTCAAGTCATTTAGATATGGGTTGTCAAGAAATGTAACTATCAGGCTGCTGGAGCCACATCGCTCTCGCATCGTTCCCGCCGGAGCTGGCTGCGCAGGCAGCTCAGCAGCCATGGGCGTGCTGCGCCGCCTTGCCGGCGCCGACGATGGCCAGCGCTGGATCCTCGGGCAGAATCTCCACCGTGTAGC
>CAYQYM010000149.1:0-6369 GCA_964421715.1 uncultured Acidipila sp. | reverse complement strand
GGGTTCGCAGTCTCGCCACCCTGCTCTGCCCCGCGCCATGCTGCCAGCCACTGCGCAAGCTGCTGGCGGCGCATTGCGTGCGTGAGCGTCTCGTCGTCAGAAAAGTCATCTGCCTGACGCATGAAGGCATAGACGGCGCAGATGGCATCGCGTCGCGCGGACGGCAGCGCGATGAAGGCATAGTAAAAATTCTTTGCCTGAGACCGCGCGATCCTGCGGCACACCTCGTACGCTTCAGCTACGGTCGGGCTCACGGATGCAGCCTTCTCCTGAACGGAGCCGGCAGGAGCTTGCCTGCCATCGCGCGTAGCAGCAGCCGCAGCTGCTTGCCCTTTGTGACGACCGGCCGCGCGCGCAGCACATTAAAACCCTGGCGTTCGATGGCTTCCAGTATGGCCAGGCCGCCCGCCGAGAAGAGCTCGAGGTCGATGGCGAGCTCGTGGTCCACCGTTTGAATGAGCGGGAGCCCGCGCCGCATCTCCTGGCGGGCATGCTCGACCTCGTACTCCATCAATGCGCGGAACTCCGGTGTGAAGCGGCGCTCCGCAATCATCTGCTCCTTCACGCCAAAGCGGTCCATATCCGCCTGCGGAAAGTAGACGCGGCCTTTTGCATAGTCGACCGAGACGTCCTGCCAGAAGTTTGCGAGCTGCAGCGCGGTACAGGTATGGTCAGAGAGGGAGAAGCGCTCTGCATCGCTGTAACCGCAGGCGTAGAGCACTAGCCTGCCTACGGGGTTCGCCGAGTAGCGGCAGTAGTCGAGCAGCTCATCCATGGTGGAAAACCGAGTCTTGACCTGGTCACGGCGAAAGGCGACGAGCAGATCGGCAAACGGCTGCCTGGGAATGGCGCACGCGCGAATGGTATGCGCAAGAGATACAAATACCGGATGACGCGCCTCCCCGCGATAGCAGGCATCAAGCTGCTGCTGCCACAGGTCGAGCAGGGCGAGGGACTGCGCCGCATCGCCCACCTCGTCGCCTAGGTCGTCCGAGATGCGGCAGTAAGCATAAATGCTATGAAAGTGCGGACGCAGCCTCGCAGGTAGAAACCACGACGCCACGTTGAAATTCTCATAGTGCGTCTCCGCCAGGCGCTTACAGTACTGTGTGGCTTCATCCAGCGTGGGCGCATTCTCTGGGATTCGGTACTCGGGTGGGAGCGCGGCCCAGCCCCGCTCGATGAGCTCAGCCTGGGCGCTCGTCGTCACGGCAGCACCACCGTCTTGATATCGTTGGCCTGTTCGCCGCCCGTGCGTTCCATCATTCGGCGAAATACACTGTCGAGCTCCGCAAGCGGTGCGCGCCCGGTTAGGTACTCCGCAGCCTTGAAACGCCCGCTGGCGATCAGCTCAAACGCTCTGCGGCAGGTTGCAGGCGTGTGGTGGAAGCTGGCTTTCAGCGTGATCTCGTTATAGTGCAGCCTGTTGGTGTCGAGCTCGACCCTGGTGCCCGCGGCGCACCCGCCGAAGAAATTCACCAGGCCGCCCTTGCGCACCATGTCCACCGCCCACTGCCAGGTGAGCGGCACGGCCACGGCTTCAATCGCAACATCGACTCCGCGCTGCTCATCCGTAAGCGCGCGCACTGCGGCCACTGGGTCGTCTACCGCGGTGGTGTACACCACCGCGCTTGCGCCAAAGAGGCGGGCCGCCTGTGCCTGCGCTTCACGCTTCACAATGGCCAGCACGCGCATGCCTGCGAGTGCTGCGGCGTGCATAAACATCAGCCCGATGGGACCGGCGCCAATTACGGCTACCGTGTCTCCGGGCTTCAGGCTCCCGGGCTTTGACTCGCACTCCTGCAGTCCATGCAGGACGCACGCCAGCGGCTCTGTCAACGCGGCGTGCTCGAGCGGAACATGTGCCGGCACGTGCAGGGTGTTTTTCTCAACGATGCGCGCCGGAATCCGCAGAAACTCGGCGTAAGCACCATTGTTGAAGAGCAGGTCTTCACAGAGGTTCTGCTGGCCGCGGCGACAGTAGTAGCAGAGGTCGCAAGGCGCGGAGTTCAGCGCCACGACACGGTCGCCTTCCTTGAACGAGGTGACTCCCTCGCCCGTCTCTTCCACAGTGCCAGCCAGCTCATGCCCAAAGGGAATGGGGGGCTGGAGCATGCGGGCGTGATAACCGCGCCGGTAAACTTTTAAGTCTGTGCCGCAGGTGAGCGCGGCGGCAACACGCACCACGAGTTCGCCGCGCGCGGCATGCGGCACAGGCAAGCGCTCGATGCGCAGGTCTTCCCTGCCATAGAGCACGGCAGCATTCATTTCAGTCACAGTCACCTTATTCATTTTCGCAGAGTGCGAACAACAATGGAATAAACAGCTTGAGCGGCAGGAAAGAACGCGAAGCCTGAAGAACCAGAAGCGCTCCGCTGAACCGGTGAAGCATGACTGCCGGTGAAGGGCAGCCCGGCGACGCCGTAGAGTGGGCGCCTTACCGCTCCCATGCTATGCGTGACAACAGAAATGCGGCGCACCCGCAAGCGAGTGCGCCGCAGTCGAGGAACGATATACACCGGGCAGAGGAGCTGATTAACGAACGACGCTTTGGAACAGCGGCGACTGCAGCAGGCTCGCGAACTGGCTGTCGCTGGCGGCAAATTTCACTTCGAGTATGCCGGCGTTGGAATCGATCGAGGTCTCATCGACGGCCTGCCTTTCAATCGGCGTACCGCTCACCTTTTTGTACATGGCGGCGGCGTTCAGCAGCGAAGACATGGTGGCCGCCGTGAAGGTATCCGGAGTAATCACGTCGAGGTTGAATTTGACTCCGTTCTGAAAGTTCATGGTGTAGCGCGAATTGATCAGCCGCTTCTTCACGGTGTTGTAATCGGCAAGCTGCGCTGCCTCGCCCATCACGCTGCGCATCATCTCCTGCGTTCCCTTCTGGTCCAGGATGCTCCACAGCGGCTCCTGGTCGACGGCCTGCATCTGCTGCACCATCGCCTCATTGTTCAGCAGGCTGGGCGTGAGGCCGTCGTGCGCATCCATTGCGAACTTGATCGCCTCGCGGTCGCCGAAGACCATCGTCGTTGGATTGAGGAAGCTGACCAGCATGCCGCTTTTGCCCATAGGGTAGAGGCGGTTGGTGCGGATGAGCGCAGGCTTGACCTTCTGCTTGCGGAAGTTCGCAAGAATGTCCGGCACGGAAAACTGTCCCTGCGCCAGACCAATGATGTAAGTATCGTCACCATTGCCGTTACGAAACGAGGCAAAGGCAAGATTCTCAACGTCATGGTTCGAGTTCAGACCGGAGGTCTGCAGGGCCTTCTCAAGCGATTTGAGCTCCGGCGGCAGCACGCGCGCCTTCAGGTCCATGGCCGCCTGCGAGTTCTGCATGGCGCGATAATCGACAACGATAAGCTGCTGCACATCCCTGGGAATCACCGCGCGCGCGTCATTGCCAAGCTGCGCCGCCAGCGCCGCGGACCCCCCTGCCAAGGCAAGCATAGACAGAGATGCAACCATGGCTGCGGTCTTCAGAGCGTTTCTGCTAGTTGCGAAAGTAGCGTTCAACTTGAATCCTCACCTATCAGTTTAGACCTGCAAAGTGCGTTGCCGGCACTGGCCAGGACAGCGGATTTTTGAGCCGGCGCTCCAGGATCTTCTCGTCCGGAACAAACCTGTCCAACTGACGCACCCACTCGCTCTCCTGCTCATAGGCCGCCTCGGGCAGCAGGCCGATTAACTCGCCACGTATGGGCCGCGCACCGTGCCGCGCGGCACAGGCCTTGACCGCGGCGTGGACCGCGCCTACCGAGGTCACGGCAAAGTCGGTGATGTTCATGGAGATCTGCGCTGTGCCGCCTGCGACGACCCCCATAGCTTTAACGCCTGAGAGCCCTCCGCCGGATGCACGTATCTCACGGGCGATGGCACGCGCCGCCGCCACATCCGCCGTATCCAGGTAGATGTTGTAGGCGATCAGGAACTTGCGCGCGCCGATAGCGGAGGCTCCCGCTGTGGGATGCAGGTCCGGGCCGCCCACGTCGGGCCTTCTTGTCGAGTCGCGTCGCGCCGCTTCGCGCAGCCCTTCAAACTGCCCCTGGCGCACGTTCTCCAGCAGCAGCCGGTCGGGCCGCGTCGCGGCAGCCTCATAGAAGTAGCTGGGCACACGGTGGCGCTTCCACAACTCCATACCGGCCTGGTGCGCCAGCATGGCACACTGCGCGAGCGAGATGTGCCTCACCGGTACAAACGGCACCACGTCGGCGGCGCCGATCCTCGGGTGAACTCCGCGTTGGTTCGTCAGATCGATCAGCTCTGCGGCCCTTCCCGCGCCGCGCACGGCGGACTCAACGATAGCCGCCGGAGGCCCTGCCACCGTCACCACGGAGCGGTTGTGGTCCGCGTCAAGCGAGTAATCCAGCAGGTGAACACCCTCCACCTGCATGGCCGCCACAATCGCCTCCACGCGCGCGCGATCCCTGCCCTCCGAAAAGTTCGGAACACACTCGACCAGCGCCGTCCCTGTTACTTCCACCACGTGTAGCCCACCTGAAACTGAACGCTCGCATTCACGCCCGGGTTACGATCTCCCAGGCTGGCGCTGGAGATATGAATGGCGTTCGCGGCGAAATCGATCGAGCGGTTGCCGTGTACGAAGTAGTGCAGCCCGATGCCGAACTGCGGCGTGAAGTTGAACACGCTGGTTCCGCCGGGTCTCCCTTTCGCTACCAGGATGTCCGGCGGGTATTTGTGATTGGTCCAGACCAGGCCGCCGGCGCCCTGCGCCCACGGAGCCAGGCGCCCATACGGCAGAAAATTCCAGCGCAGGATGATAGGCGTGATGCTGAGGCCGGTGTAGGTGCCGCCGCCCACGGGCACCGTAACAAACCCGCGCTGCCCCTTGAAAATATAGGGGACGGTGTCCATGTGAGGCGCGGGCGTAAATGACTGCCAGTAAGGCATCAGCTCACCGGCGTATTCAAACTGACCGCGCAGCAGCCCGGCCAGGTGCGGATTGGTCAGCACCTTGCCCAGGCGCACGCCGGCGCTGGCAAATCTGAAGCTGGCACGGTCGCCTACGCCTATGCCGCCCTGAAAGAACGGTCCATATTCCCAGGGAAGCCGGGCCAGCGTCTGCGTGGGCTGGTCTGGGGCGGTGCCCTGCTGCGCAAGGGCGGCAAATGGGCCAAAACAAGCCAGCAGGAAAACAGCGATCCGGCGGAATAACAATGGCATTCTTCCCGTCTTTCAGCAGTAAAAAGCGCAGAACTGCGGTCAAAAAGAAGGCCGCCCTGTGTCCGTACCGGATCCCGGGGGCGGCCCTCCAGAAGTATGCGTCGCGGTTAGCCGGCGACCTCTTCCATCTGGTTCGCATCCATGTCGAAGTTCGAATAGACATTCTGCACGTCGTCATGATCTTCGAGCGCTTCGAGCAGGCGAATCATCTGGTTCGCAGTCGCACCCTCAAGCTTTGTGTAGGTGGAGGCGATCATGGTGACCTCGGCCACATTCGGCTCGATGCCCGCGTCGCGCACGGCTTGAGCTACCGCATCAAAGGAACCGGGATCCGTGAGAATCTCCCAGCTCTCGCCCTCATCATTCAGGTCGTCGCCGCCGGCCTCGAGAACGATGTTCATCAGCTTCTCTTCATCGGCTGCACTCTTCGCAATCGAGATGACACCCTTCTTAGTGAACATGAAGCGGACCGAGTTCGGCTCGCCGAGATTGCCGCCGTTCTTTGAAAAGGTATGGCGGATCTCGCTCACCGCGCGGTTGCGGTTGTCAGTGGTGCAGTCCACGATTACAGCCACGCCGCCGGGACCGTAGCCCTCAAACGAGATCTCCTCGTAGGTTGCGCCAGGCAACTCGCCGGTGCCGCGCTGGATGGCGCGCTTGATGTTGTCGGCCGGCATGTTCTCGGCCTTGGCGTCCTGCACCGCCTTGCGTAGGCGGGGGTTCTTGTCTACGTCGCCGCCGGCCTTGGCGGCGATGCTGATCTCTTTGATCAGTCGGGTGAAGATCTTGCCGCGCTTGGCGTCGAGCGCGCCCTTCTTATGTTTGATGGTCGCCCATTTACTGTGGCCAGACATATCGAGACCTCGTTATCGCATTCCCTGTGGATTTGCCTATGCCGGCGATGAGTGCGAACGTTGAAATGCTCCGGCAGGATACCGGAGCATGTCTATGATTCCAAGCAGATTATAACACGCGGAATCCGGCTATTTCCGCGCCAGCGCCTAGGCCAGGGCGTGGAATATCTTCAGCCCGTCGGCCGAACCCAGAAGCGCTTCCGACGAACGGTCCGGATGCGGCATCATGCCAAGAACATTGCGGCCTTCGTTGCAAATACCGGCGATATGGTCGAGCGAGCCGTTGGGATTGGCCTCCGCGGTGATCTCTCCCGCGAGTGTGCTGTAA